>NZ_JBHVGZ010000002.1:225426-449820 GCF_042800355.1 Streptomyces sp. NPDC057623 | reverse complement strand
AACAGGCCCCCCCCCCGTGTGGCGCAGCGCGGGCGGCGGCCTTGTTCAGCCTTCTTCGCTCAGCGTTCCCACTGGTAGAAGCACTTCGCCATCGCGTCCTTCGGACTCCGCCAGGTCTGCGGGTCGTACGGGCTGACGAAGGCTTCGAGCCGCTTGCTGATGCCGACGAACTCGGGGTGTCCGGCCACCTTCGCGATGGCGGGTCCCGGGTCCTGCTCGGCCTCGATGAAGTGCATGTACACATCGCCGAACTGGAACAGGGAGCGCTTGGTCACCCCGACGAGGTGCGGGAGTTCGCCGGCGTCGGAGGCCGCGAAGACGTCGGCGATGTCCTTGGCCGACTGCGGGGCCATCCTGGCGACGATCAGTGCGTGGTGCATGCGGCCTCCACACGCTTGCGGATGAGCTCCATCTGGATGGGCGAGTTGCGGTTGATGATGTCCGTCATCCCGGCGTCGTCGACCGGGGCCTCGGGCTTCATGGCGAAGTCCTGCGTCCAGTGCATCCGGGTGCCGCGCGGGGTCTCGGCGTACTCCCACACGATGTTCATGTACTCGAAGGGGCCGGTCTCGACCCTGCGGGCACGGACAACGAGGTTCTCGCGGTCGGCCACCCGCTCCGACACCCAGCTCCACACCTTGCCGTTGTCGTCGGGGTGCATGGTCAGGCGGAAGGTCACCGTGTCGCCCTCGCGGGACAGCACCTCGCAGGAGGCGTACTCGCTGAACAGCTGGGGCCAGCTCTCCAGGTCGTTCGTCATGTCCCAGACGAGGTCGAGGGGTGCGGCGATGGTGATCTCGTTCTCGGTGTGTCCGGCCACTTCAGGCTCCTGTCGTGAGGGCGCCGTTGACGAGGTCGAGGAAGGCGCGGGGGCTCTTGCAGCGCTCGGCGTCGGTGGGCAGCGCCCGGCCGTGCCGGTTCTCCAGCTCGCCCACGATGCCGAGCAGGCCGAGCGAGTCCAGCCCGAACTCGCCGAAGGGCGTGTCCACCCGGCGTTCGAGTTCCTGCGGGTCGACGGTCACGCCGGCGGCCTTCTTCATCAGCGCGGCCAGTTCCGCGACGGTCACTTGGGTCACGTCGGTGGTCATGCGGGTTCTCCTTGTTGTTCCGGTCGGCGGATCCCGTGGCCGTTCACGCGGCGGATCCGGGGCCACGGCGCAGGACGAGCGCCGCGTTGGAGCCCATGAGTCCCCGGCTGAGGACCAGGGCGGTGCGGAGCTCGGCCGGGCGTGCCGTGGCGGTCACCAGGTCGATGTCGTGGCAGACCTCGAAGACGCCGGGCGTCGGCGGTATCTGTCCGTGCTCCATGGCCTGCACCGCGGCCACGACGTCCAGCAGGGGTGCCCCGCAGTACGACCGCCCGATGCCGGTCTTGGGGGCGGTCACCGGCACGCGGGTGCCGTGCGGGCCGAGGGCGTCGGCGAGGGCGAGCGCCTCCGCACGGTCCGCCTCGGGCACGCCCATCGCGTCGGCGAAGACCACGTCGATCTCCTCCGGTGCGCAGCCGGCCTCGGCTAGGGCGCCGCGGATGGCGTGCGCGAGCCCTTCCCGCGACCGGTCCCAGCGCGAGGCACCGGTGAACGTGGCGGCGTGTCCGGCCACGGTGGCCCGGACGAACGCGTCCCGGCGCCGGGCCCGCTCCAGGTCTTCCACGACCAGCACGGCCCCGCCCTCGGCGGGCACGAAACCGCAGGCCGCCGAGGTGAAGGGGCGGTAGGCACGGGTCGGGTCCTCGACGGTGCTGAGCTCGGGGTAGCCGAGCTGGCAGACCCCCGAGTAGGGGGCGAGCGGCGCCTCGGCGGCGCCGACCACGACCACGTCCGTTCCCCGGTGCACCGCGCGGGCGGCGTGCGCGACGGCGTCCAGGCCGCCCGCCTCGTCGCTGGCCACCACCCCGCAGGGGCCCTTGAAGCCCTTGCGGATGGAGATCTGGCCGGTGCTGGCCGCGTAGAACCAGGCGATGGACTGGTACGGGCCGACGAACCGGGATCCCTGTCCCCACAGCTTCTGTAGTTCCCGCTGGCCGAACTCACCGCCACCGGACCCGGCGGCGGTGACCACACCGACGGAGTACGGCGAGTCGGCGGCGCTGCTGCTCAGTCCCGCGTCCTGAAGGGCGGCGTCGGCGGCGGCCAGCGCGAAGTGGGTGAACTTGTCGGTCTGGACGAGGAAGGTCTCCTCGATCAGGGCCGACGGGTCGAATCCGCGGACCTCGCCGGCGACCCTGAGCGGAAGGTGCTCGCAGCCCTCCCGGGTGACCCGGTCCAGTACGCTCGCGCCTTCCTTGACGGACTTCCAGTAGGTGTCCGCGTCCAGGCCGTTGGGCGCGACCACACCGAGGCCGGTGACCGCGGTGTGCCGGGTGCGTGGACCACTCATCGTCGTCTCCTCCCACTCGGCCCCGTCAGGAGCACCGCGGACTGGAACCCGCCGAAGCCGCTGCCCACGGAGAGCACGTTGTCGAGCCTGCGCGGGCGGGCGGTGCGCGGGACGTAGTCCAGGTCGCACTCGGGGTCCGGGGTCTCGTAGTTGGCCGTCGGCGGCACCACCTGCCGGGCCAGCGCGAGCACACAGGCGACGACCTCGATCGCGCCGATCGCGCCGAGCGAGTGGCCCACCATGGACTTGATCGAGCTCATGGGCGTGTCGTAGGCGTGGGCGCCCAGCGACTTCTTGACCGCGGCGGTCTCGTGCCGGTCGTTCTGGCGGGTGCCCGAGCCGTGCGCGTTGACGTAGTCGATCTCTGTCGGGTCCACGCGCGCGTGGTCGAGCGTGTCCTCGATGGCGCGGGCCATCTCCAGGCCCTCACAGGTCAGTCCGGTCATGTGGTAGGCGTTGCCGAAGGTGGCGTAACCGCCGATCTCGCAGTAGATGTGCGCGCCCCGCGCGCGGGCGTGCTCCAGGTCCTCCAGGACGAGTACGGCGGCGCCCTCGCCCATGACGAAGCCGTCGCGCCGCGCGTCGAAGGGGCGGGAGGCGTGCTCCGGGTCGTCGTTGTTGGGCGACGTGGCCTTGATGGCGTCGAAGCAGGCCATGGTGATCGGGGAGATCGGGGAGTCCGAGGCCCCGGCTATGCAGATGTCGGCGCGGCCCTCCTCGATGGTGTGGAAGGCGTAGCCCACCGCGTCGAGTCCGGAGGTGCAGCCGGTGGACACGGTCTGCACCGGTCCCTGGGCGCCGAACCGCTCCGCGACGTCGGCCGCGAGCGTGCTGGGCGAGAACGCCCGGTGCAGTTGCGGCTCGGCGGCGCGGTGGTCGACGTCCCAGCGCTGTCCGCGCTCGCTGACCAGGACGTAGTCGTGCTCCAGGCGGGTCGTGCCGCCGACCGCGCTGCCCAGGGACACGGCCACCCGCCAGGGGTTCTCGGCGGCGAAGTCGACACCGCTGTCGGTGACGGCCTCCTGGGCGGCGGCGAGGGCGAACTGTATGTACCGGTCGGCGCGTTCGACCACGTCGGTGTCCAGGCCGTGTGCGAGCGGGTCGAAGTCGCACTCGGCGGCGATCCGGGAGCGCAGCCCCTCGGGGTCGAACAGGGTGATGCCGCGGGTCGCGGTGCGGCCGTTGGAGAGGAGGTCCCAGAACGCCGGCACTCCGATGCCGCCCGGGGCGACCACGCCTATGCCGGTGACCGCCACGCGCCGGGTCATGACAGCACCTCTGGGCGTTCCGGCTGCGCACCCTCCCCCTGGACGAGCGGGTACGCCTGGACGTCGTCGCTGATGTCGGGGGCCTCGGTGTCGACGTGTCCGAGCTTCGGGTTCGGTGCGAGGGGGCCCAGATGGAAGATCATGCGGGCTTCCTCGTCGCCGACGTTGCGGAAGCGGTGCCGCATGTCGATGGGGATCATGAGGCCCTGGTCGGAACGGAGGGGAAACGTTTCTCCGTCGAGATCGACCTCCAGCCGGCCCTCGACGACGTAGATGAACTCCTCGGAGTACGGGTGGTAGTGCTCGCTGATCCGTTCGCCGGGCCGGATGATGGCCAGGCCCATGAAGCCGCTGGTGGCACCCACCGTGACCGGGGTGAGCAGGGTGCGCAGGTCGCCGCCGCGCTTGCGGTTGGGCTCGATCTCTTTGAGGTCCACGACGCGCGGGCGCATCTTGTCCATGGTCTGTCTCCAGGTCGTTCGGTGGGGTGTGGGGGCGCTGTGCGGGCTCCTGTGCGGGTCCCCGTGCGCGCTTCCCTTGCGGTCAGGACTGCGCGGCCCTGCGGTCGGTGATCAGCGCCATGTCGGCGTGGGTCAGGAGGCGGGTCGCCTCCCGTGCGCTCGCGAACCGTCCCTCGACACCGAGGGCGTCGCCGTCGAGCAGCCGGGCCAGCACGGCGGCCTTCCTCGGGCCGTGGATGGCGAGCGCCGCCACCGGATCGGCTTCGGGATCACCCCGTACGTCGATGAGGCGGACGACGATGTCCTCCCGCTGGAAGACGGTGCTGCGGTGCACGGGTCCGGCCGGGTCGGCCGCCGCGGTCTCGTCCTGTCGGGACAGCAGCCGGGCCAGTGCCATCCCGCAGCCCTCTTTGGCCGGGTAGTAGAGGGCGTGCCGCGTGAGGTCGGCCGGCTCCTGGCCGCCGCGTGTCACGTGGTGGACGGGCGGCATGGCGGCGCGGGCGAAGAAGGTCCGGGCGGACTCGGGGTCGGTGAGATCCCGGTGCTGCTCCAGATGCGGGTTCAGGGCCTCTTCGACGGCCCGGATCTCGGGCTGCCGGGAGACGTGGCGCAGCGCTGTCGTCAGGTCGCCCTCGACCTCGACGGTGCGGACGACTCGGTTGCCGTGCATGAACAGGGTGGTGCGGCGCAGGCGCGTGGTGGCGTCGACGCGGGCCTCGGGCGGGGCGTATCCGGCGAGGATCTCGGCGACCTTGGACTCGGAGCCGGGCTTGACGGTGAAGGTCAGGGCGTGGCGGACGACGCCGTCGCCCACCCGTACCTCCCTCTGGAGTCCGTCTGCCCCGGGGCGGGCGCCGCCCGCCGTGCCGCCCGTCTCGCGGACGATGCCGTACCGCATCGAGCGCAGTTCGCGGGCGCAGCGTGTCAGGGGCCGGACCGTCTCGATGTGCTCGTCGCTGTTCACCCAGGCGTGGTACGGCGGGGCGGTCGCCCATTCACTCGTGATGAGCCACTGGGACGGGTTCTCCACGGACTGGCACAGCTGGTCACCGAGGTGACCGGGAACCGACGCGACTCGGTCGCGCATCTGCTCGTACGCGTCCAGGAACTGTTGCTCGGCGCCTTCGTGAAGGTCGACCAGCAGGAGGACTCGCATCCTGGAGCCGTCGAACGCCGACTGGGATGTGTAGGGCGAAGTGGTCATCCGGCAGACCCTTCCTTCGCGAGAGCAAGCGGCGGCCGTCCTCGTCCACCAGCGCGAACGCGGGTTCCGGCCCTGAGCCTTCATCGTGGGTCAGGGGTCTGGGGTCCGCGAGCCACGCGGGCCAATTGAGGGACCTGTGCGCGAGGGGGTGCCTGGCTGCTGTCGACGCCGTGTCAGGCGGGTACCGGGGGCTGCATGTGGCGTGGGTGGGGCGCGGGTTGGTGGGGGCTCGTGTAGCGCGGGGGGGGTGTCCGTCCTCGGTCCGGTGGGCTGGCCTTGCGCGAGAGGTGCCGTGTCTTGACACCGGACTCTGCGGGCGGACACCCCCCGACGCGGCCGCCGGGCCCGTGGGGGTACGCCGTCCAGGCGCGGGGCGTACGACCACTCTTCGACGCCGGGCCAGGCATCCTCAGCCCGTCCGGCGTTTGAGGACGAGGCCGTTCAGGCCGATGGGGGTCCAGGGGGCGGAGCCCCCTGGCGGGGTCGAAGGGGCGGAGCCCCTGGGGATGGGACGGGTAGGGGCGGCGGGGGCGAGGAAACCGGGGTGGGCCTACGGGGTCGGCGTTCTCCGGAGGAGGCGGTGCCGTGGAGCGGAGGCCGAGGGGGCTGAAGTCCCCCGTTCAGCAAGGGGACTTGAATACGGCGGCCTCCGCTCGGCTAGTCGGCGAGGTGTCGTTCCACCGTCTCGACCTTGGAGGTGAGCGCGTCGGTCACGCCGGGGCGGATGTCCGCCTTGAGGACCAGGGAGACCCGGGGCGCGCGGGCCTCCACCGCGGCCACGGCACGCTTGACCACGTCCATGACCTCGTCCCAGTCGCCCTCGACGGAGGTGAACATCGCGTCGGTGCGGTTGGGCAGGCCGGACTCGCGGACCACGCGGACGGCGTCGGCGACGTACTCCCCCACGTCCTCGCCGACGCCCAGCGGTGTCACGGAAAACGCGACGATCATGCGTTGACGACGCCTTCCTTGCGGGCGCGGGAGGCGATGACGGCGTCCTCGGCCTCGCGCTTGAGCTTGCGGTCGGCGAAGAAGCCGCCGGTCGGCAGGACGGAGAGGACGAAGTAGAGCGCCGCGGTCTTCAGGGACCACTTGGTGCGGTTCCAGGCGTCCGCCCAGAACACCACGTAGAGGATGAAGAGAACGCCGTGGACCGCGCCCATCACGGGTACCGCGTTGAAGTCCGTGGTCCGCTTCAGCACCGAGCAGACGAGCAGGAGCAGGAACGACACCGCCTCGGGGGCCGAGACGAGGCGGAGGCGGCGGAGGGCGGTGGCGGTCTTGATGTCCACGGGTCACCTTCGGTGGGGTCGGCGGGAGAGACGTCGCTTGTGAACGCAAGCACAAACGCTCGGCCCATTGTGGCAAACGTTCGGGGGTGGGTGCGGACGGGGGTCGCGTCGGCCGTACGGCGTGCTCTAAGGGTGCCGTCAGGGGTGAAGTCCACCCACAGGATCTGTTGGCGGCGGGCACCGCGGGCTACCTTCGCCCCGTGGCGATGTTCCGACTTCAAGGAAGCAAGGTGCTCGCCGTCGACGTGACCGGGGACGCCGTGAAGGCGAAGAACGGCTCGATGGTCGCGTACGACGGGCAGATGGCCTTCAAGAAGATGAGCGGCGGCGGCGAGGGGCTGCGTGGCATGGTGACGCGGCGCCTGACCGGTGAGCAGATGACGGTGATGGAGGTGAAAGGGCACGGGACGTGCTGGTTCGCGGACCGGGCCTCCGAGATCAACCTCGTCAGCCTCCAGGGCGACAAGCTGTACGTGGAGTCGAGCAACCTGCTCGCCACGGACGCGGGGCTGCGGACGGGGACCAGTTTCACCGGGATGCGTGGCGCCTCGCAGGGGAACGGGCTGTTCACGACGACCGTCGAGGGACACGGGCAGGCGGCGATCGTGTCGGACGGCCCGGCCGTGGTGCTGCGGGTCAGTTCGCAGTATCCGCTGACCGTCGACCCCGGGGCCTATGTGGCCCATCAGGGGAATCTGCGGCAGTCCTTCCAGTCCGGTGTGACGTTCCGCACGCTCCTGGGCGAGGGCGGTGGCGAGGCGTTCCAGATCCGGTTCGAGGGGGACGGGCTGGTGTACGTACAGCCGAGCGAGCGGAACACGATCGCGGGAGACGTGTGACATGGGCTTCCGTGAGATCAACTCCAAGATGGTCGAGGCGACCGTCCTGCCTGGGCAGCGGCTGTTCAGTCAGCGCGGCGCGATGCTCGCCTACAAGGGCGAGGTGTCCTTCACTCCCAACACCGCCGGCGGCCAGGGCGGGATCATGTCGATGATCGGGCGCCGGGTCGCGAACGAGGACACTCCGCTGATGAGCGTCGAGGGCAGCGGCACGGTGCTCTTCGGGCACGGCGGCCACCACATCCAGGTGATCAACCTCTCCGGCGACACCCTGTGCGTGGAGGCGGACCGTCTTCTCGCCTTCGAGGGCACCCTCCAGCAGGGCACGATGTTCCTCGGCTCGCAGGGCGGCGTCATGGGCATGGTCCGGGGGCAGATCAGCGGGCAGGGGTTGTTCACCACCACCCTCAAGGGGCAGGGGGCGGTGGCCGTGATGGCGCACGGCGGTGTCTTCGAGATCCCGATCACCCCGCAGCGGCCGGTCCACGTGGATCCCCAGGCCTACGTCGCCCACCACGGCGACGTGCGCAACAAGCTGTCGACCGCCCTCGGCTGGCGCGACATGGTGGGCCGGGGCTCCGGCGAGGCCTTCCAGCTGGAGCTCAGCGGCAACGGTGCGGTGTACGTCCAGGCGTCGGAGGAGAAGCTGTGAGCCCCTACGGACCCCCCGGCGGTTACGGAGCCCCCGGCGGCCCCACCGTCCTCGACCCCGCGACGCTGCCCTGCGACGACAACGTCAACGCCTACACCTTCTGCGTGGAGCTCAAGGGGAGCCAGTGGTTCCTCCAGAAGGGGAAGATGATCGCCTACTACGGCTCGATGGAGTTCAACGGCGTCGGGCACGGCCGACTCGACCGTCTTGTCCGTACGTCCTTTCATTCGCCTCTGCACGCGAGCGACTGGGTCGTGGCCGAGGGCTCGGGGAAGATGCTGCTGGCCGACCGGGCTTTCGACGTGAACTCGTACGACCTCGAAGACGGCAATCTGACCATTCGCTCGGGCAACCTGCTCGCTTTTCAGCCAACTCTTGCCCTCAAGCAATCGATCGTGCCGGGTTTTCTGACACTCATCGGAACCGGAAAGTTCGTGGCCGCATCTAACGGTCCGGTGGTGTTCATGGAACCCCCGATCCGGGTGGACCCGCAGGCACTCGTCGGCTGGGCCGACTGCCCATCGCCGTGCCACCACTACGACCATGGCTACATGACCGGCGTAATGGGCGGTCTACGTGCACTGACGGGCCTCGGCGGGGCCTCCGGAGAGGAGCATCAGTTCGAGTTCGTCGGAGCCGGTACGGTCCTGCTCCAGTCGACCGAGACCCTGATGGCCGAGCAGGCCACGGGGGCGGTTCCACCGGAGGCCGGAGTACCGGGTGCCGGCGGGACGCACACAGGCCCTTCACAGACGGCCGGGGCACAGCGCCTTCCCGGACAGCTGGGAGACCTCCAGCGTCGCTTCGGGCTGTGAGCGGTAGTCTGCGGAGTGTGACATCGAACGTGTGCGCACACGGTGATGTCACAGAAAACCCTCGCTAGTTCGCCTTTCAACATTTTAGGTAGACTTCATTCATGGAGACCGAGACGGCCACCCACTGGCTGACCGATGCGGAGCAGTGCGCCTGGCGCACCCACCTGGAGGTCAACAGGCTCTTGACGTACCAGCTCGAAAAGGACCTGCAGCCGTTCGGCCTGACAATGAACGACTACGAGATCCTGGTGAACCTCTCCGAGTCGGAAGACGTACGGATGCGGATGAGCGACCTCGCGTCGGCCACCCTCCAGTCGAAGAGCCGCCTCTCCCACCAGATCACCCGGATGGAGAACGCGAACCTGGTCCGGCGGGAGAACTGCGAGTCCGACCGCCGCGGGCTCTACGCGGTCCTCACCGAGCACGGTATGGAGACCATGAAGAAGGTCGCCCCGCACCATGTGGCGTCTGTGCGGAGACACTTCATCGACCTGCTGGCCCCCGAGTCCATGACCGAACTCGACAAGGCCCTCAAGCCCATCGCTGAGCACCTGCGTGGCCAGCGGGGACGTCCGTAACCCGGACAGGCCCTAGTGAGCCTGCGGCAGGCGGAGTTCGAACAGGGCTCCGCCCGCCGGCGCCCGGCTCACGGTGAGCGTGCCTCCGTGCCGTACGGCGACGTCGCGGGCGATGGCCAGGCCCAGCCCGGCACCGCCGTCGTCGCGGCTGCGGGCCTCGTCCAGCCGTACGAACCGCTCGAAGATCCGCTCCCGGTCGGCCTCGGCCACCCCGTCCCCGTCGTCGGCGACGGCCACCACGGCCCAGGAACCCTCTCCGGCCACCCCGCCGGCGTCCCGCCGCACGGTCACCGTGACCTCCGCGCGGGCGTGCCGCCGGGCGTTGTTCAGCAGGTTGGTGAGCACCCGCCCCACCTGCGACCGCGACCCGGCCACCTCCACGACCTGCGCGTCCACCGTCACACCCGGGCGCCCCTCGGCCTGTTCCCGGGCCAGCGCACCGAGATCGAACCGCGTGTCACCGGGCCGTTCCCCGGCGTCCAGACGGGCGAGCAGCAGCAGATCGGCCGCGAGGTCCTGGAGCCGTACGGTGTCCTCCACGGCGCCGTCGAGGTCGAGCAGCTCGGGGTGCGCGGCGGCCACCTCCAGCTGGGTGCGCAGGGACGCGATCGGGCTGCGCAGTTCGTGCGAGGCGTCGGCGACGAACCGGCGCTGGCGTTCCACCGAGGCCTGAAGCGCGGCCAGCGTCTCGTTCGTGGTCAGCGCGAGAGCGGCGACCTCGTCGTGCGTGGCCGGCACCGGCACACGGCGTGCGAGGTCCTCGGACGCGGTGATCGCGGCCATCTCGCCGCGGATGCCCTCGACCGGGCGCAGGGCGCGCCGGGTGACCAGCCAGGTGACGCCCGCGACGACCGCGAGCAGCAGCGGGAAACCGATCAGCATGACGGTCAGCGCCGTCCTGACGGCGCTCTGCTCGGCGGAGAGGGGCGCGCCCGCGTACACGGTGAGCTGCCCCCGGCCCTCGACCTCGACATGGACCTCGGCGAAGCGGTAGTCGTCGGTGTCGCCGTCGAGCGTGGCGGTGCCGTTCGTGAAGCTGGTGTGTTCGCTGATCTCGCCCGGGTCGAGGGATTCGGGGGCCGATTCGTCGTCCGCGTCGTCGTCGGAGTCCTCACCGCTCCCGGTCCGGCCCGGCGAGGTCTGTGGCTGCGGCTTCACCGCCCGGGTGCCCGTGCCGCTGATCCGCTCCAGGTCCTCGCTGGCCGCGAGCAGGTTCCCCTTCTCGTCGAGGACCTGGACGGGTTCGTCCTTGTCCACCGACAGCGGCTGGTCGGGCCGGGTGAGCGCGATGTCCGTGGCGACGGCCCGTGCGGTGTGTTCCGCCTCCGTGCCGGCCTGCCCGACGAGGTTGGACCGAAGCGACAGCAGTACGGCGGCCCCGGCCGCGACCAGTGCCACGGCGACCACCAGGGTGGCGGCCAGCGTCGCCCGGGACCGGACGGAACCGAACAGACGGCCGCTCATGGCGATGCCTCCAGTCTCTCCAGCCGGTAGCCGGCGCCGCGCACCGTCCGGATGAGCCCGGCGCTCAGCTTGCGTCGCAGGGTGCTGATGTACACCTCGACGATGTTCGGATCGCCCTCGTAGGCGAAGTCCCAGACGTGCTCCAGGATCTCGGCCTTGGACACCACCTCGCCGGCCCGCACCACGAGGTGCTCCAGCACCGCGAACTCCTTCGTGGTGAGGACCACTTCGCCATCACGGAGGAAGACCCGGCGGGCGGCGGTGTCGACCTTGAGATCTCCGTGGACGTGCACGGGCGAGGCCCCTGCCCCCTGTCCCCCGCGCCGCAGCAGCGCCTTCACGCGGGCGACGAGGACGACGTACGAGAACGGCTTGGTCAGGTAGTCGTCGGCGCCGGTGTCCAGCCCCTCGGCCTCGTCGTACTCGCCGTCCTTGGCGGTGAGCATCAGGATCGGCACGTCGTGTCCGGCGGCGCGCAGGGCGGCGCAGACGCGGTAGCCGTTCATGCCGGGCAGCATGATGTCGAGGATCACGAGGTCGTACGACCCCTCCGAGGCCCGGTACAGCCCCTCCCGGCCGTCGTGGACGACGTCCACGGCGTATCCCTCGGCGGTCAGGCCCTTGGCGAGCGACAGGGCCAGCCGCTTCTCGTCCTCCACGATCAAGATTCCAAAGGGGTGGCGCGAAGCGCCTCGAGCAGGGCGGTGGTGGGAGACGGGTGGGCGCATGCGTAAAGGTTCGCAAAGCGAAGCTGAAGATCTCTTCAGGGGGCTTCAGGTTCCTCTCAGCGTCGGTTCGGCAGATTGGTTCTCGTCGAAACGAAGACATACGAACCGACGTGAAACGTGATCACCCGGGAGGGAACCCCATGAAGCGCAACATCGTCATCGCCACCGTCGCCGCCGCGGCCCTGATCGGAGGCGGCACCGTCGCGGCCTACGCCTCCGGTGACGACGACAGCGCGCCCACGCAGCGTCAGTCCACCGTCCGCGTCTCCGACGACCGGGACGACAGCGCGGAGGACGCCGCTGAGGACAAGGCGGAGGACAAGGCGGACAGGGCGGACGATGCCGCCGACGACCGCCGCGCGGCGGCCACCGCCACCAAGGTCGGCGCCGCCGACGCGATCGCGGCCGCGCTGAAGCACACGCCGGGCACGGCCGTCGCCGCCGACCTGGACGACGACCGCTCGAACGTCTGGGAGGTGAACGTCGTGAAGGGCGACGGCACCGACTACGACGTCCGGGTCTCCGCGGACGACGGCAAGGTCCTCGGCGCCCAGCGCGACACCGATGACGACAACGACGGCCGCGAGGACCTCGCCGCGCTGAAGGGCGCGAGCGTGGACGCCCGCGAGGCCGCCGTGGCCGCCGCGGCGAAGGGCACCGTCACCGACGTCGACCTGGACGACGACGGCCCCGCCGCCTGGAGCGTGGAGACCACGAAGGGCGAGTGGAAGGTCGACCTCAAGACCGGCAAGGTCACCCAGGACCACGACGACGACCAGAACGCTCAGGACGACCGCGACGGCGACGACGACTGACCTGGGGCCGACTCACCGCACCCCCGTCCCCCACTTCCTCAGGGGCGCCCCCTCACGGGTGGCGCCCCTGCCGCCGCGAACGTGGAAGCAACCGCAAACCCGCGGCGTCGACCGGGGTCAGGCCGCCCGCACGGCACCCCCGTTGCGTGCCTCCCCCTCCTCCTCTTCCCCAAGGGCGCCCCCGTCACGGGTGGCGCCCCTCGCCACGGTCACCGCCGCGAGCAGCGTGACCGCGCCGGTCACCGCGAAGCACCACGCCGTCGGCAGCCGTCCGACCAGCACACCGGCGGCCGCGGTGCCCGCCGTGCCCCCCGCGTTGACGGCCGTGTTCACCCAGGCCCCGGCCTGGACCCGGGCGTCCGGCGCCGCGGCCTCGTCGGCGATGAGATACGCGGTGGTGATCGCCGGGGCCACGAAGAGCCCGGCGACCGCCATGGCCGCCGCGAGCGTGCCGAGCCCCGGGGCCAGCCCCGCGCCGAGCACCGCCAGCCCCAGGCCGCCGGCCAGCAGCATCAGCCGTAGCCCGGCCGGCGTACGCCATGTGACGGCCCCGTTGGCGAGCCCGCCGACGGCGCTTCCGGCCGACAGGGCGGCCAGCACCCAGGCCACGCTCTCACCGCCGTGACCGCGCCCGTCGGCGAACGCCACGACCAGCAGCTCGACGGCGCCCAGCGCGAGCCCGACCCCCGCGGCGGCGATCACGGGCCGCCGGATCCCCCGCAGCACCGGGCGCCGGCCCTCGCCGCGCGACTTCGCCCCCGCGTCGCCGGGCATCACGTCCCGGACGGCCGGCGAGGACACGAACCCGGCCGTCCCGGCCGCGATCAGTACCGCCCCGACGACGATCCCGAGGGCCGGCGGAGCGAACCCGACGACCACACCGACCAGCAACGGCCCCGAGACGAAGAGCAGTTCCTCGGCGACGGCGTCCAGGCTGTAGGCGCGCTGCACCAGCGCCCGGTCGCCGGCGATCCTGCCCCACACGGCCCGCATGGTCGGCCCCAGCGGCGGCGTACAGGCGCCCGCGGCGGCGGTCACCGCGCCCAGCACGAGCGGGGAGGCGGTTCCCGGGCGCCAGACGACCACCGTCAGCAGCCCGAGCGACGCGGTGTAGGCCGCGGCCATCGGCACGAGCGCCCGGCGCGGCCCGTGCCGGTCGATCAGGGCCGCCCTGGCGGGCGACAGGAAGACGCTGGTCCCGGAGAACAGCGCCATCACGGTGCCGGCCACCGCGTAGGACCCGGAGGCCCGGGTCACGGCCAGCATCACGGCCAGCGGGACGATCCCGTACGACAGCCTGCCCAGCAGGGCGGCGGCGAAGGTACGGCGGGCGTACGGGATCCGGAGAACGGCGGCATACGAAGGCCGCGCGACAGACGTGGAAGACACGGGAGTTCCTCGACTCGAGGCGGAAAGGGGACGCCGAACCGCCGCGACGGCCCCGGCCGACAGGCCGTACACCGTGCGCGGTCAGGGCGAGCCCTATGCCATGAGGAGGTACATGCGGTTCAAGCTACCAGCGGGGGCCGGGAGTTGCCCATGCCGCAGCGCTGGGAGCCGACCGGATGAGGGGCTGCGAGCCGCCTCACCAACAGCACCCGCGGGGGCGGGGTTCAGGTCCGCGTGAGTCCGGCGACCAGTTCGTCCGCCGCCCGGTAGGGATCCAGCTCCCCGGCGACGATCTTCTCCGCCAACGCGCCGAGCCGGCGGTCGCCGTGGAGGTCGGCGATGCGTTCGCGCAGGGCGGTGACGGCGATGGTCTCGATCTCGCGGGCGGCGCGGGCGCGGCGGCGTTCGGCGAGGACGCCGTGCTCCTCCATCCAGGCGCGGTGCTTCTCCAGAGCTTCCAGGACCTCGTCGACGCCCTCGGCGCGTGCGGCCACCGTCTTGACGATCGGGGGGCGCCAGTCGCCGGGGCCGCGGGACTGGCCGAGGCCGAGCATGTGGTTGAGCTCGCGGGCGGTGGCGTCCGCGCCGTCGCGGTCGGCCTTGTTGACGACGTACATGTCGCCGATCTCCAGGATGCCCGCCTTCGCCGCCTGGATGCCGTCGCCCATGCCGGGGGCGAGGAGGACCACCGAGGTGTCCGCCTGCGAGGCGATCTCCACCTCCGACTGGCCGACGCCCACCGTCTCGACCAGGATCACGTCACAGCCCGCCGCGTCCAGGACGCGGATCGCCTGCGGGGCGGCCCACGCGAGGCCGCCCAGGTGGCCGCGCGTCGCCATCGAGCGGATGTAGACGCCGGGGTCGGAGGCGTGGTCGGACATCCTCACCCGGTCGCCGAGCAGGGCGCCGCCCGAGAAGGGCGAGGACGGGTCGACGGCCAGGACGCCGACCCGCCTGCCCTGCTTGCGGTACGCCGTGACCAGGGCGGACGTGGACGTCGACTTGCCCACGCCGGGAGATCCGGTCAGACCCACGACGTACGCGTTGCCCGTCAGCGGGGCCAGTGCCGCCATGACCTCCCGCAGCTGCGGGGACGCCCCCTCCACCAGGGAGATCAGCCGGGCCACGGCCCGCGGCCGGCCTTCCCTGGCCTGGGCCACCAGGGTGGAGACGTCCTGCATCACAGCTCCGTTCACAGAAAGGTCCTACAAGGAGAACTCAGGCCTTGGCTACCCGCACGATCAGCGCGTCACCCTGGCCGCCGCCTCCGCACAGCGCGGCCGCGCCGACGCCGCCGCCGCGCCGCTTCAGCTCCAGGGCCAGGTGCAGGACGAGCCGCGCACCCGACATACCGATCGGGTGGCCCAGGGCGATGGCACCGCCGTTGACGTTCACCTTTTCGGAGGACACTCCGAGGTCCTTCATTGACTGCACCGCGACGGCGGCGAAGGCCTCGTTGATCTCGATCAGGTCGAGGTCGGAGACCTCCAGGCCCTCCTTCTTCAGGGCGTGCGCGATGGCGTTGGAGGGCTGGGACTGGAGGCTGTTGTCCGGCCCCGCCACGTTGCCGTGCGCGCCGATCTCGGCGATCCACTCCAGGCCGAGCTCCTGCGCCTTGGCCTTGCTCATCACGACGACCGCGGCCGCGCCGTCCGAGATCTGGGACGCCGAACCCGCCGTGATCGTGCCGTCCTTCGAGAACGCCGGGCGCAGCTTGCCGAGCGACTCCGCCGTGGTCTCGGCGCGGATGCCCTCGTCCTTGCTGAAGACGACCGGCTCGCCCTTGCGCTGCGGGATCTCGATCGGGGTGATCTCGGCCTCGAAGATGCCGTTCTTCTGGGCGGCGGCCGCGCGCTGGTGGGACTGGGCGGCGATCTCGTCCTGCTCGGGGCGCCGGATGCCGAGGCGGGTGTTGTGCTTCTCCGTGGACTCGCCCATGGCGATGTTCTCGAAGGAGTCGGTCAGACCGTCGTACGCCATCGCGTCGATCATCTCAACCGCGCCGTACTTGAAGCCCTCGCGGGACTTGGGCAGCAGGTGGGGGGCGTTGGTCATGGACTCCTGGCCGCCCGCGACGATCACGTCGAACTCGCCGGCGCGGATCAGCTGGTCCGCGAGCGCGATGGCGTCCAGGCCGGACAGACACACCTTGTTGATGGTGAGCGCCGGAACGTTCATCGGGATGCCGGCCTTGACCGCCGCCTGGCGCGCGGGGATCTGGCCCGCGCCGGCCTGGAGCACCTGGCCCATGATCACGTACTGCACCTGGTCGCCGCCGATTCCCGCACGGTCGAGGGCGGCCTTGATCGCGAAGCCGCCGAGGTCGGCTCCCGAGAAGGACTTCAGCGAGCCCAGCAACCGTCCCATGGGCGTACGGGCGCCCGCGACGATGACCGAGGTCGTGCTGTTCGTTCCAGACATGAGGTGCGATCCCCTTCCGGCTGCACTGCCGAGGAGTGAACGAGGGTTTACTTCGAATGTACTGAGTGGCACTCCGTGCCGTCACCGGGCCGCCGGTGTGATCGCGCGCACGTTGCGTAACCACCTCGGGAGCGCTGCACTGAGTTCCATGCTGACGCGAATCGACCACATCGGGATCGCCTGTTTCGACCTGGACAAGACCGTGGAGTTCTACCGGGCCACCTACGGCTTCGAGGTGTTCCACTCCGAGGTCAACGAGGAGCAGGGCGTCCGCGAGGCCATGCTCAAGATCAACGAAACCTCCGACGGCGGCGCCTCCTACCTGCAACTTCTCGAACCCACCCGCCCGGACTCCACCGTCGCGAAGTGGCTCGACAAGAACGGCGAGGGCGTCCACCACATCGCTTTCGGTACGGCGGACGTGGACGGCGACGCCGCGGACATCAAGGGCAAGGGCGTACGCGTCCTGTACGAAGAGCCCCGGCGCGGCTCCATGGGGTCACGAATCACCTTCCTGCACCCCAAGGATTGCCACGGCGTACTGACAGAACTGGTCACTTCGGCGCCTGTTGAGTCACCTGAGCACTGACCCCCGTACATATGGGCCGGTAGGGTTGGGGGCGGTCGCCGCTCAGTCCAGGGTGACCCGGCCCCGCCGTCAGAGGTGGGACCGTTTCCGGGGTCCGGGTTTCGGGGGACGAGGGTGGGGCAACAGCCCGTGCTCCGCCGTTGATCTGACACCATTCCCCGGGGGCCCCGTTCGGCGGATGGACGGTGCTCGTATGGGCAGACTTGCGACCAGGGGACGGATGGGACCGCGCAGTGCGGGGCTACGAACGCCAGGAGCGAGAGCCGGCGGCTGACGTCGACCACCTCTCTCGGTTCGAGGCCGAGATGGATCGGCTGAAGACCGAGCGGGAAAAGGCGATCCAGCACGCCGAGGACCTCGGCTACCAGGTCGAGGTGCTGCGCGCCAAGTTGCACGAGGCGCGGCGCACCATCATGTCCCGGCCGGCTTTCGACGGCGGTGACATCGGCTATCAGGCCGAACAGTTGCTGCGGAACGCCCAGGTCCAGGCCGACCAGCTGCGCCAGGAGGCGGAGCGGGAGCTGAGCCAGGCCCGGGCGCAGACCCAGCGCATCCTCCAGGAGCACGCGGAGAACGCGGCGCGGTTGCAGGCCGAGCTGCACCAGGAGGCGGTGACCCGCCGCCAGCAGCTGGACCAGGAGCTGGCCGAGCGCCGGCAGACGGTCGAGTCGCACGTCAACGAGAACGTGGCGTGGGCGGAGCAGCTGCGCGCCCGCACCGAGCAGCAGGCCCGCCGGCTCCTCGACGAGTCGCGCACCGAGGCCGAGCAGGCCCTGTCGGCCGCGCGCACCGAGGCCGAGCGGCTCACCGGCGAGGCCCGCCAGCGCCTCACGGGCGCGGCCGAGGAGGCCCGAGCGGAGGCCGAGCAGATCCTGCTCCGGGCCCGTACGGACGCCGAGCGGCTGCTGAACGCCGCCTCGACGCAGGCCCAGGAGGCCACCGACCACGCCGAGCAGCTGCGCAGCTCCACCGCGACCGAGTCGGACAGCGCCCGCCGGCAGGCCACCGAGCTCAGCCGGGCCGCCGAGCAGCGCATGTCGGAGGCCGAGGAGGCGCTACGCAAGGCGCAGTCCGAGGCCGAGAAGCTGATCACCGAGGCCAAGACGGCCGCCGAGAAGACGCTCTCCAGCGCCGAGTCGGCCAACGAGCAGCGCACGCGTACGGCGAAGGAGCAGGTCGCCCGCCTGGTCAGCGAGGCCACCAAGGAGGCCGAGAGCACCAAGGCGGACGCCGAGCAGGTCGTCGCCGACGCGCGCGCCGAGGCCGAGAAGATCGTTGAGGAGGCCGCCGAGAAGGCCCGCACGATCACCGCCGAGGAGAGCGCGACCCAGCTGTCGAAGGCGGCCAAGACCGCCGAGGACGTCCTCAACAAGGCACAGGAGGACGCCCAGAACACCACCAAGGCGGCGGCCGAGGAGGCGGAGCGCATCCGCACCGAGGCCGAGGCCGAGGCGGACCGGCTGCGCGCCGAGGCGCATGACATCGCCGAGCAGCTCAAGGGCTCGGCGAAGGACGACACCAAGGAGTACCGCGCCAAGACGGTCGAGTTGCAGGAGGAGGCCCGCCGGCTGCGCGGCGAGGCCGAGCAGCTGCGCTCCGAGGCGGTCGCCGAGGGCGAGAAGATCCGCGCGGAGGCCCGCAAGGAGGCCGTCCAGCAGATCGAGGAGGCGGCCAAGACCGCCGAGGAACTGCTCTCCAAGGCCAGGCAGGACGCGGACGAGCTGCGCCAGAAGGCCACGACGGACAGCGAGAAGGTCCGCACCGAGGCCATCGAGCGGGCGACGACGCTGCGCCGCCAGGCGGAGGAGACCCTCCAGCGCACCCGTCAGGAGGCCGAGCGGCACCGCGAGGAGGTCGTCGAGCAGGCCGAGGGCATCAAGTCCGACGCCGAGCGGGCCGCGCGGGAGCTGCACGAGGAGACCGAGCGAGCCATAGAGGGCCGCCGCGCGGAGGCCGCCGAGGAGCTGACGCGGCTGCACGCCGAGGCCGAGCAGCGGCTCGCGGCGGCCGAGCAGGCGCTGACCGACGCCCGCGAGGAGGCCGCGCGCATCCGGCGCGAGACCGCCGAGGAGACCGACCGGCTGCGCGCCGAGTCCGCCGAGCGGATCCGTACGCTCCAGCAGCAGGCCGAGGAGGAGGCCGACCGGCTGCGGAACGAGGCCGCGTCGGACGCGTCCGCGTCCCGTGCCGAGGGCGAGGCCATCGCCGTACGCCTCAGGTCGGAGGCCGCGGCCGAGGCGGAGCGGCTGAAGTCGGAGGCGCAGGACACCGCCGACCGGGTCCGCGCGGAGGCGCAGGCCGCCGCCGAGCGGCTCGCCACGGAGGCGTCCGAGACGCTGGCCGCCGCCCAGGAGGAGGCCGCCCGGCGCCGCCGCGAGGCCGAGGAACTCCTCGGTTCCGCCCGCCAGGAGGCGGACCAGGAGCGCGAGCGGGCCCGCGAGCAGAGCGAGGAGTTGCTGGCCTCCGCCCGCAAGCGGGTGGAGGAGGCGCAGGTTGAGGCGGTCCGGCTGGTCGAGGAGGCCGACCGGCGCGCCACCGAGATGGTGTCGGCGGCCGAGCAGCACGCGCAGCAGGTCCGCGACTCCGTGTCCGGGCTGCACGAGCAGGCCCAGGAGGAGATCTCCGGGCTGCGCAGCGCCGCCGAGCACGCGGCGGACCGTACCCGCCGGGAGGCGCAGGAGGAGGCGGACCGGGTCCGCTCCGACGCCTACGCCGAGCGGGAGCGGGCCAGCGAGGACGCGGGCCGCGTCCGGCGCGAGGCGAACGAGGAGTCCGAGGCCGCCAAGTCCCTCGCCGAGCGGACGGTCGGGGAGGCCATCGCCGAGGCGGAGCGACTGCGCTCGGAGGCCGCCGAGCATGTCCAGCGGGTGCGTACGGAGGCTTCGGACGCGATCGCCGAGGCCGACCAGGCCGCGTCCCGCACCCGGGCCGACGCCCGCGAGGACGCCAACCGGATCCGGTCGGACGCGGCGACGCAGGCCGACACTCTCATCACCGAGGCGCGTTCGGAGGCGGAGCGGCTCCAGTCGGAGACGGTCGCGGAGGCCGACCGGGTGCGCACCGACGCGCTCGCCAAGGCCGAGAAGCTGGTCGGGGACGCCACGTCGGACGCGGAGCGGCTGCGCGCCGAGGCCGCGGAGACCGTGGGGTCGGCGCAGCAGCACGCCGAGCGGGTCCGCGGCGAGTCCGCGCGCGTGAAGGCCGACGCGGAGGCGAAGGCCGAGCAGCTGGTGACCTCCGCGCGCGAGGAGGCCGAGCGCACGCTCGACGAGGCCCGCAAGGCCGCCAACAAGCGGCGCTCCGAGGCGGCCGAGCAGGTCGACACGCTCATCACGGAGACCACGGCCGAGGCCGACAAGCTGCTGACCGAGGCGCAGCAGCAGGCGCACAAGACGACCGCGGACGCCGAGGGACAGGCCGACACCATGGTGGGCGCCGCCCGCACGGAGGCCGACCGGCTGGTCTCCGAGGCGACGGTCGAGGGCAACTCGATGGTGGAGAAGGCCCGTACGGACGCGGACGAGCTGCTCGTCGGCGCCCGCCGGGACGCCACCTCGATCAGGGAGCGCGCGGAGGAGCTGCGCGACCGCATCACGACCGAGATCGAGAGCCTGCACGAGCGGGCCCGCCGCGAGGCCGCCGAGACGATGAAGTCGACCGGCGACCGCTGCGACGCCCTCATCAAGGCCGCCGAGGAGCAGCTGGCCAAGGCGCAGGCGAAGGCCAAGGAGCTGGTCTCGGAGGCGAACTCCGAGGCGGGCAAGGTCCGTATCGCCGCCGTGAAGAAGGCCGAGGGGCTCCTGAAGGAGGCCGAGCAGAAGCGATCCACGGTGATCCGGGAGGCCGAGGAGCTCAAGGCCGAGGCGATCCGCGAGGCCCGGCGCACGGTCGAGGAGGGCAAGCGCGAGCTGGAGGTCCTGGTCCGGCGCCGCGAGGACATCAACGCCGAGATCTCCCGTGTCCAGGACGTCCTGGAGGCGTTGGAGTCCTTCGAGACACCGGGCGCGGCGAAGGACGGCGGGGTCAAGGCGGGTGCGACAGTGGGCGCCCCTCGATCGGGTGGCAAGTCGTCAGACAGCTAGCGGGACGACCGGTTTCCGGTGTCTCCTGGGGCCTTTGACCAAGTTTTTGGCAAGCCGTCCGACGGTTAGCCACTCAAAAGGGGTCTCATTCTCCAGATCAAACACGTATCCGCTCGATGACACACCGCTTCGGCCCCTAGGATTCCACTTATCACCTCACCGGTCTCATTCGACAGGAACCCCATGAGCGACACTTCCCCCTACGGCTTCGAGCTTGTGCGGCGTGGGTACGACCGCGCGCAGGTGGACGAACGGATCTCCAAGCTCGTCTCCGACCGTGACAGCGCTCTCGCCCGCATCACCGCTCTGGAAAAGCGCATCGAGGAGCTCCACCTCGAGACGCAGAACGCCCAGGCCCAGGTAACCGACGCAGAGCCGTCGTACGCCGGCCTCGGCGCGCGTGTCGAGAAGATCCTCCGCCTCGCCGAGGAAGAGGCCAAGGATCTGCGCGAGGAGGCACGTCGCGCGGCCGAGCAGCACCGCGAGCTCGCGGAGTCGGCGGCCCAGCAGGTCCGCAACGACGCAGAATCGTTCGCTGCGGAGCGCAAGGCCAAGGCCGAGGACGAAGGCGTCCGGATCGTCGAGAAGGCCAAGAGCGACGCGTCCCAGCTGCGCTCCGAGGCTCAGAAGGACGCGCAGTCCAAGCGTGAGGAGGCCGACGCCCTCTTCGAGGAGACCCGCGCCAAGGCCGCTCAGGCCGCCGCCGACTTCGAGACGAACCTCGCCAAGCGCCGCGAGCAGTCCGAGCGCGACCTGGCGTCCCGTCAGCAGAAGGCGGAGAAGCGCCTCGCGGAGATCGAGCACCGCGCGGAGCAGCTGCGTCTGGAGGCGGAGAAGCTGCGCACCGACGCCGAGCGCCGTGCCCGCCAGACGGTGGAGACGGCCCAGCGTCAGGCCGAGGACATCGTGGCGGACGCCAACGCCAAGGCCGACCGCATCCGTTCGGAATCCGAGCGCGAGCTCGCGGCTCTCACCAACCGCCGCGACAGCATCAACGCTCAGCTGACGAACGTCCGCGAGATGCTGGCGACCCTCACGGGCGCCGCGGTGGCCGCCGCCGGCACGCCGGCCGAGGACGAGCCGATCTCCCGCGGGGTGCCCGCCCAGCAGACCCGGTAACGATCGGGCACACATCTGCTGAATTTCGGCAAAGCCCTCTGCCACTGGGGTGGCAGAGGGCTTTGTCCCGTTTTAGCGTGGGCCGCATGATCGAGCTTGAGGGGCTGACCAAGCGGTACGGCGACAAGGTGGCGGTCAACAACCTCACCTTCACCGTCAGACCGGGCGTCGTCACCGGCTTCCTCGGCCCCAACGGCGCCGGGAAGTCCACGACCATGCGGATGGTCCTGGGCCTCGATCACCCCACCGGCGGCCACGTCCGTATCGACGGCAGGCGTTACGACCAGCTCAAGGACCCGCTGACGTATATCGGGGCCCTGCTGGAGGCCAAGGCCTGGCACGGCGGGCGCAGTGCCTTCAACCACCTGCTGTGCCTCGCACAGAGCAACGGCATCCCGAGGAGCCGGGTGCGTGAGGTGCTGGAGACGGTCGGGCTGACGGCGGTCGCCAGGAAGAAGACCAAGGGCTTCTCGATGGGCATGGGACAGCGGCTCGGGATCGCGGGCGCGCTGCTCGGCGATCCACGGATCCTGATGTTCGACGAGCCGGTCAACGGGCTCGACCCCGAGGGCATCCACTGGATCCGCAACCTGATGAAATCCCTGGCCGCCCAGGGGCGGACCGTGTTCGTCTCCTCCCACCTGATGAGCGAGATGGCCCTGACCGCCGACCACCTCGTGGTCATCGGTCAGGGACGGCTGCTCGCCGACACCTCCATGGCCGACTTCATCGAGCGCAACTCGCGGTCGTACGTCCGTATCCGCACCCCGCAGCGGGAACGGCTGCTCGACGTCCTGCACACCGCCGGGACCACGGCCGTGGAGACCGGTGACGGCACGCTGGAGGTCGACGGCAGCAAGGCCGAGCAGATCGGGGAGCTGGCGGCGGGGCACGGGATCGTGCTGCACGAGCTGAGCCCGCAACAGGCCTCCCTGGAGGAGGCGTTCATGCAACTGACCGCGGAGTCGGTGGAGTACCACGCGCACGCCGACACGCTGCCCCGCGAACAGCGGCCGCTGCGGGAGCAGCAGTCGTGGGGCGACGAGTGGAGGAGGAGCTGAGCATGGCAGCCACCCAGGTCGTCCGCTCCGAATGGACCAAGATCCGGTCCGTGGCCTCCACCGTGTGGACGCTCTCTCTCGCCGTGGTGGTCACCATCGCGCTCGGGATGCTGATCTCGGCCCTGTCGAACAACGAGTTCGACAACATGAGCGAGCGGGACAGGCTCTCCTTCGATCCGACCTTCATCAGCTTCGCCGGGATGAGTCTCGGTCAGCTCGCGCTGATCGTGTTCGGCGTGCTCGTCGTCTCGAACGAGTACAGCACCGGCATGATCCGCACCTCGCTGGCCGCCGTGCCGCAACGCGGGACCTTCCTGGCCAGCAAGATCGCGGTGGCGACCGGCCTCGCGCTCGTCGTCGGCCTGGCCACCAGCTTCGTCACCTTCTTCCTCGGGCAGGCGATGCTCGGCTACCACCGGGCGGAGATCGGCGACCCGGGGGTGATGCGCGCGGTGATCGGCGGCGGGCTCTACATGACCCTCATCGCGATGTTCTCGATGGGTGTCGCCGCGATGCTGCGGTCGCCGATGCTGTCGCTGGGCATCCTGATGCCGTTCTTCTTCCTGGTCTCCAACATCCTCGGCAACGTCTCGGCGACCGAGAAGATCGGCCGGTATCTGCCCGACCAGGCCGGAAGCAAGATCATGCAGGTGGTCACCCCGGTCGACGACGAGACACCGTACGGCCCCTGGGGCGGGCTCGCGATCATGGCGCTGTGGGTGATCGCGGCACTCGTCGGCGGGTACGTCACGCTCAAGAAGCGGGACGCCTAGCGGCACGTCCGAGTGGGATGTATGTGCGGAATGTCCGGGGTTGACCACGGTCGGGAGCGTGGGCGGCCGAAGTTTTACTCGCCCTTGAGCGGAACCGTCAGCGCCTCGGTATCCTCCTAACCCTTACGGGGGGCGTGTGCCCCGCTGTCCTGAACCTTTCGATGGGTGCGGAGCATGATCGAGGCAGTCGGCCTGACCAAGCGCTACGGCGACAAGACCGCTGTGTACAACCTGTCCTTCCAGGTACGGCCCGGTTCCGTCACCGGCTTCCTGGGCCCCAACGGCTCGGGCAAGTCGACGACGATGCGGATGATCCTCGGCCTGGACAACCCGTCCGCGGGACAAGTCACGATCGGCGGCTATCCGTACCGCAAGCTGCCCAACGCCCCCCGCCAGGTCGGCGCGCTGCTGGACGCCAAGGCCGTGCACGGCGGCCGGGCCGCCCGCAACCACCTGCTGTCCCTGGCCCAGCTGTCCGGCATCCCGGCCCGGCGGGTGGACGAGGTGCTGGGCGTGGTCGGCCTCCAGGACGTGGCCGGAAAGCGGTCCAAGGGCTTCTCGCTCGGCATGGGGCAGCGGCTGGGCATCGCCGCGGCGCTGCTCGGCGACCCGCAGGTGCTGCTGTTCGACGAGCCGGTCAACGGCCTGGACCCCGAGGGCATCCTCTGGGTGCGGAACCTGATGAAGTCGCTGGCGGCCGAGGGCCGCACCGTCTTCGTCTCCTCCCACCTCATGAGCGAGATGGCGCTGACCGCCGACCACCTCATCGTCATCGGGCGCGGTCAGCTGCTCGCCGACATGAGCGTCAAGGACTTCATCGCGGCGAACTCCGCCGGCTTCGCCCGGGTCCGTACGCCCGACACCGAGCCGCAGCTGCGCGAGAAGCTGTCCACGGCGCTCGCCGAGGCGGGCGGGCACGTGCTGCCCGAGCAGGACGGCGCGCTGCGGGTGACCGGGCTGCCGCTCCCCCGCATCAGCGACATCGCGCACGACACGGACGTACGGCTGTGGGAGCTGTCGCCGCACCAGGCCTCGCTGGAGGAGGCGTACATGCGGATGACACAGGGTGCCGTCGACTACCGCTCGACGACCGACCAGAAGGCAGGGCTCCAGCAGCCGCTGCCGCCGGGCGCGCAGCCGCCGATGCCGGTGCCGGGTCAGGGCCAGCCCGGCTGGTACGCCCCGCCGCCGCCCCAGCAGGGCGGGCAGCCGTTCGCCGCGCCGCAGGGCCAGCCGGGGCCGTACGGCGCCCCTGGCGCGCCCGCTGCGGCGCCGGGGGCGGACGCGTCCAACCCGTACGCCCAGCACGCGCCCCAGGCGCCCCAGGGCCCGGCCCAGCCCCCTGCCGCGCCGCCGCAGGCCCCGGCCCAGCCGCCCGTCACTCCCTCCGCCCCTGCCGCCCCGACCAAGCCCGAGGACGCCCGATGAGCACGCCCCAGCCTCCGATGCCGCAGACCGCCGCACCGAACTGGCAGGCGGCGCCCGGCTCGTCGTACCCCGGCTACACCTCGCCGATCCCCGTCGTGCGCACGCACCTCGGGCACGCGCTCGCCTCCGAGTGGACGAAGATCCGCTCGGTGCGCTCCACGATGTGGACGCTCGGCGTGTTCGTGCTGCTCGTCGTCGGCATCGGCCTGGCGGCCGCCGCGCTGGTCGCCGCCAACTCCTCGGACGGCAGCCTGAGCCAGGAGAACCCACTGTCACTCGGCTTCTTCGGGCTGCTGCTCGGCAGCATGTGCATCATCACGCTCGGCGTGCTGACCACCGCCTCGGAGTACGGCACCGGCATGATCCGGACCACGATGACCGCCTGCCCGTCCCGCGGCCGGGTGCTGGCGGCGAAGTCGATCGTGTTCTTCGCGGTCGCGTTCGTGGTGACGCTGGCGTCGGCCTTCCTCGTCGCCCTCGCCGACGTGTCCATGCTGGACGCGCGGGACCCCAGCGGCCAGGAGTGGCTGAAGGGCACGGTCGGCATCTCGCTCTACATCGCGCTGCTCGGCCTGCTCTCGCTCGTCGTCGGCTCGATCATCCGGCACTCGGCGGGCGCGATCACGATCATGATCGGTGTGCTGCTGGCCCCGCTGGTCATCGCGCTGTTCATGTTCTCGGAGTCGCTGCGGGACCTGCAGCAGGCCCTGTTCGAGTACTCCATCCCGAACCAGCTCAGCGTCTTCTACTCCCAGTCCCTCAGCGACTCCGGCCCGTCCGGCTGGGACCCCCTGTGGATCATGCTCGTGGTGACCGCGGCCGCGTTCGCCGCCGCGTACGCCCTGCTGGAGAACCGGGACGTGTGAACCTGCCCGGCAGGCTCCGGGCCCTGTCCTAGAACTTCGGCGTGTTACGGGACCGCTGCACCCGCGTGGTGCGGCGGTCCTTCGCGTTCCAGCAGGCCTTGTGCCAGTGCCGGCGGTCGTCGACGCCCGCGTGGTCCGGCCAGGCGACGACGTGCGGGACGCCGTCCGGGATCATCTGGTCGCAGCCGGGGCAGCGGTACGCCTTGCCCTGCGCGCTGGCGCCCGCCACATGCCGTACGTTCCACTCCTCGCCCTGCCAGCTCTCCGCGGACTGCCAGCCGCCGTAGCGGCCGGAACGGTCGTCCTCGGCGCTGGGTCCGGACGAGCCGGCTCCCTTGGGTCGGTTGCGACGCGGGGACACGGAACACCTCACGGGGCTATACAGGATGCAGGGGCCATGTCCAGCCTACGCGGCGGGGACAGGGGTAGTCGTACGGCACCAACCCCCACAAGTCCCCCACGCCGACGATCGATTCTTCAGTCAATCCGCAAATCTCTTCGTCAAGCCGTGTCCTCGGCACGTGTCAGACGGTTATGCCGGGTGGGGGAGCTCCGCGTCGGAGCCAAGGAAGCAGGAAAAGGCAATGCACGTAGGAAGTTTCGTGTTGGCTGCCCGGTTCCCGGGACAGGGCGAGGGGGAGGCGCTGCACCGCGCCGTCCGCTCCGCCGAGGTCGCCGAGGAAGCGGGGCTCGACACGGTCTGGGTGGCCGAGCACCACTTCGTGCCGTACGGCACCTGTCCGTCCGCGATCACCCTGGCCGCCCTGCTGCTCGGCCGCACCCGGCGGCTGCGGGTCGGGACCGCGGTCAGCGTGCTGCCCACCGTCCACCCGGTGGCCCTCGGAGAGCAGGCCGCGCTGCTGCACATCGCCTCCGGCGGGCGGTTCTCGCTGGGCGTGGGGCGCGGCGGGCCGTGGGTCGACCTGGAGGTCTTCGGCTCGGGTCTCAAGGCGTACGAGCAGGGGTTCCCCGAATCTCTCGACCTCCTGCTGCGCTGGCTGCGCGAGCCCTCGGTCGCGTCCACCGGCGAGCAGTTCGACTTCCGCGAAGTCCCGGTCGTGCCCAGGCCGTCGGAGTGCCTCACGGACGTCGAGGGACCCGAGGTCGTCGTCGCGTGCACGTCGCCGAAGAGCGTGCGACTGGCCGCCGAGCGCGGACTGTCGATGCTGCTCGGGATGCATGTGGGCGACGAGGAGAAGGCCGAGATGGTCGCCCTGTGGCGGGAGCACGCGCGTGCGGCCGGGCGGTCACCGGACGAGATCCGCGGCGCGGCCCATGTGTCGGCCGGGGTCTGCCAGATCGCGGACCGGCGCACGGACGCGGTGGAGACGCTGACGAAGGCGATGCCCGGCTGGCTCCGCCAGGGCCTGGAGGCCCATGTGACGGTGGACGGCCGCCATCGCGCGATGCGCGACCCGCTGGCGTACACCGAACTGCTCTGCGGACTGCACCCGGTCGGCACCCCGCGCCTGTGCGCCGACCGCCTGGCGGCGACCAGCGAACGGACCGGTATCTCGCGTTTCGCCCTGCTCGTCGAGGGCTCGGGCGACCTGGCGGCGACCGAGGAGAACGTCCGACGGCTGGGCGCCGAAGTGCTGCCGCACCTCGGCTGAATCACCCGGTCCCGGATCGACGGCCGGTACCGCCAGGGGGCTTGCCGCCCGGTACTGATTGCACCTCCCGCGTACGGAGCGGCAAGCAAGCGGCTTACTGCGTCAGCAGTCCCTGAATTCCGGGGACTGGTTCAGCAGCTGGCTGCGCACCGAGGTGAAGCGGGCATGCGTCTCGTCGACCGAGGCGTCAAGCGGGAACACCGCCACCCGGTGGCAGTTCTGGAAGGCCAGTCGCACCCCGAAGTGCCGCTGCAGCGCGCCGCGTATCGCGTCACTCGCAAGCGCACGCAGCAGCTGGCCACGTGCCTGCTCGTCCGGCGGGGGCGTCTGGTTGTCGGCGAACGAGCCGCCGTCGACCTTCAGCTGGGCCACCAGGGAGCTGATCATCTCCCACGCATAGGGCAGGGAGGTCCGGACGCAGTCGACGAAGGCTGCTTCGTCGACCTCGCCTCGCTCGGCCTGTTCGAGTAGGGCCGGTGAGACGTCGAGCGACATGGGTTCTCCTCTCGCACCCCCACAACAGCGGGGGTTGCCTGACAGATAGGGGAGTTCGCGATACCGAACACTCTGTGTACACGCGTCGCGACCTCCCGTTTAATACGGTAGGCAACAGACGGTGACGGCACCAGGAGAATGCGTACATGGGCGGTCCCCGTTGGACACACCAGGCGCACAATCGGCCAGAAATGAACAGGGGCAGTCCGGGGTCATACGGACTCCCCCAGGGCGAATCGCGTCGACCGGGACCCGTCGAGTAGCGTTGCCGACCATGCGTCTCGTCATTGCCCGATGCTCCGTCGACTACGCGGGCCGGCTCACCGCCCACCTGCCCTCGGCGCCCCGTCTGATCCTGGTCAAGGCGGACGGCAGCGTCTCGATCCACGCGGACGACCGGGCCTACAAGCCCCTGAACTGGATGTCGCCGCCCTGCACCCTGAAAGAGGGTGACGGCGAGCAGAAGGACATCTGGACGGTCACGAACAAGGGGGGCGAGAAGCTCATCATCACGATGGAGGAGATCCTCCACGACTCCTCCCACGAACTCGGCGTGGACCCCGGCCTGATCAAGGACGGCGTGGAAGCGCACCTCCAGGAGCTCCTCGCCGACCGCATCGAGACCCTCGGCGAGGGCTACACGCTCATCCGCCGCGAGTACATGACGGCCATCGGCCCGGTCGACATCCTGTGCCGCGACGCCGAGGGCCAGACCGTCGCGGTCGAGATCAAGCGCCGCGGCGAGATCGACGGCGTGGAGCAACTCACCCGCTATCTGGACCTGCTGAACCGCGACCCCCACCTCGCGCCGGTCCGCGGCGTCTTCGCGGCCCAGGAGATCAAGCCCCAGGCCCGCGTCCTCGCGACGGACCGCGGGATCGGCTGCCAGGTGCTGGACTACGACGCCATGCGCGGGATCGAGGACGACAAGCTGCGGCTGTTCTGACGCCCGCTTCCAGGCAGTTGCACGACGGTGAGGGCCGGGTCCTGAGGATGGACCCGGCCCTCTCGTCTCTCCGCTTGTCCTGAATCGGGGTCAGATCACGGAATCGGAGCCCGTGCTCGGCGTGCCCGCATCGGTGCTCTGCGGGGCGCTCGCGGAACTGGTGGTCTCCGTGGGGCTGGAGGAGGCCGGGCCGCTGGCCGAGGTGGAGCTCGTCGGAGTGTCCGTCGGAGGCGTCGTCGGGTCCTCCGTCGGCTCCTCGGTGGGCTCCTCGGTCGGCTCCTCCGTGGGCTCCTCGGTCGGCTCCTCGGTCTCCGTCTCGGTCGGCCTGGGCGAGGTCGGCGGCCTCGGCGTCGACGACGGTGGCTTCGACGGCGAGTTCGACGAACCGCCGCCGGGCTTCTGCGTCCCGCTCGGGTCGTCCGACGGATCCGTCGCGTCATCGGTGGGCGTCGGGTCGTCCGACGTGCCGTACGTCCCGTCGGGGCCCGGGTCGGTCGGGCGGCTCGTGGCCGTGCCCGTGTCCCCGGTGCCCTTGTCGTCGTCGCCCTCCGCCTTGTCGGCTCCGAGGCTGTCGTCGCCGATGCCCTGGCTGGCGGACGGGTTCACGCCGACCTGGGTGGCCGGGTTGTCGGGGTTGTTGTCGGACGTGGCGCCGAGCGTCACCACCGTGCCGAGTACGGCCACGAGCAGGGCGCCCGAGCCGGCCGCGACGAGGTTGCGCCGTGCGAAGCCCCTGATACCGCCACTGCCCTTGTGCGAGGGCGCCGGGGACGACAGCGAGGCCGTCGACGAGGCCCGGTGGGTGACCAGGGTCGTGGCCTCCCCGGCCGGCGGGAACGCGGCGGCCGGCACTCCTCCGGGCGGCGACTGGGACTCCTCGTACCGCGCGTCCGGCACCTCCTCCCCCGCCGTCGCGCCGAACGCGACCAGCCCCGGCGTCGTACCGGAGCGGTCCGCGACCAGCGCGAGGGCGCGGCGGCCCGCGACCGTGCCGCGCTTGTCGGCGAGGGCTCCACGCAGGCCGATGGAGGTCTCCAGCTCGGTGCGGGCCCGGTCCAGCCGGCCGCCGCAGAGCGCGAGGATGCCCAACTCATGGTGGAAGTAGGCCTGTTCGGTGACCTCACCGGCCAGGCGGGCGGCCTCGGCGCCCGCCCGCAGCGCCCGCTCCCAGGCGCTCCAGTGCAGCCCGGCCGCGAACGCCGGTCCCGCTGTGCGGGCCAGCCGCACGGTCGGGCTCTCCTCGTCCTCGGCGGGCGGCGTCGTGGTCGGCACGAGCGCGCCCAACGCGGCGAGCACGGCGTCCGCCTCGGCGCACACGCGCTCCGGCGTGACCGAGGGGTGCCCGGCCCACCAGGCGTAGTGCCGCGCGGCGGTCAGGGCGCTGTCCCCGACGTCCTCGGCGTATCCGGCGGCCGCCAGCTGGGCCCGTACGCCCGCGGCGAGCCGGTAGCGGGAGCCGACCGGTGAGACCAGCCCGCAGTCGGCCAGCTCGCCCAGGGCGGCGTCCGCGTGGGTGTCCCCGACCAGCGCGGGCAGATGCGCCTGGTGCGGCAGCTCGCCGCCGAGCGCGACGGCGAACCTCAGGGTGGCGCGGGCCGAGGCGCTGAGCCGCGAGGCGAGCAGCGGCGCGGGCCCGGCTGCCTCGCCGAGCGACGGCAGGGGTGTCTCCTCGCCGCCGGCCTCGGTGCCGCCGTACGCCGCGTCCTCCGGCGGCGTGTCCTCGAAGATCCCGTACTCGTCGGCTGCGTCCGCGCCGGCCCGCAGCCGGTCCCGCTGCCGCAGCAGGGCCCCGGCCTGGACGAACCTGAGCGGCAGGCCCTCCGACTCGAACCACAGGTCGCCCGCCCAGTTCGCCTCGTCCTCGGTGAGGACCCGGCCGACCTGGCGCTCCAGGAGCTCCACGCTCGCGGCACGGTCGAGGCCGCCGAGGGCGACCTCCTCGATGCCGGACTCGACGGACGGCACGGGCACGTCGGGCGTGGCGCCGAGCAGGAACGCGCACTCGGGGGTCGCGTCCAGCAGCTCGTCGAGCGCGGCGCCGCCGAACTCGAGGTCGTCCACGACGACGACCGCGCCGATCTCCCGCACGAAGGCGAGCAGGTCGTCCTGATCCGGGCGGTGCAGGGGTGCGCTGTAGACGGCGTAGAAGAGGTCGTACAGGAGGTCCGCGGGCGTGCGGTGGAAGCCGGTGAGCCGGACCACGCCGTCGGGGGCGAGGTCCGCGCAGTCCTCGGCGACGAGGTCGAGGAGGCTGGTGCGACCGGCGCCGGCGGAGCCCACCAGGCGTACGGAGCGTCCGCGGGCGAGCATGCGGACCAGCTGTTCGCGCTCGTCCTGGCGGGTGAGCAGCGGCTCGGCGGGACGGGCCGGCCCGGGTGGGACGGGCGGCTTCGCGGCGCGGTCGACCTCGGCGCGTTCGGCCGGGGTCAGCCTCTCGGGCCGCGACGGCCGCTCCGCCGGCGGGCAGACCTCGATCTCGCTGCCGTCGACGGGGTTGACGGTGAGCAGGAAGTCGCCCGAGACCAGCTGCACGGTCCGGGCGAGTGCGGGCGAGTGCTGTCCGAAATCGGGTGTGAGGGGGTCCCTGGGCGGGCGATGGCGCGACGACTGGCCGTCACCGTCATGGCCGTACTCCTCGGGTCCCCGGTTGTTCGGGTCCATAGGTTTCAAGCCCCCCAAAAGCGTCGTGTGCCTGAGCCAAGCCCCTCCCGGCCTTGCTGCACACCGCGCTGTCGCTTCTGGTCCGGGCCCGCTCGAAGGGGTTTGTCTAGGCGGCGGGCAGCCGAACCCTAAACCTTTGCACAGTATCTACGACAGGTCGGGGTACCGCGCCGTCCGAGACGTCACAGTCTCGTGAGGATTGTGCGTGACGTGCGCTTCGCTACCGGAACGCCCTACTGTCCCGCCCCACCCGTGCCGGGTGTCACACCCGGGGCAGGGACTCCACCCCGATACCGCCCTCGATCGCCAGGATCCGGTGCAGCCGGGTGGCCACCAGCAGGCGCTGCATCTGCGGCGGTACCCCGCGCAGCACCAGGCGCCGGCCGCAGCGGCCGGCCCGCCGGTGGGCCCCCATGATCACCCCGAGTCCGGTGGCGTCCCAGGAGTCCAGCTCGGACAGGTCGAGCACCAGATCGCCGACTCCGTCGTCGACGGCCGAGTGCAGGACAGTACGGGCGTCCGCCGCGCTGCGGACGTCGAGGACGCCCCCGACGACCAGTTCGGCGTGGTCGCCCCTGATGTGCATATGCGCTCCCCAAGCGTGCGTAGTGCTCCGCGGTGCGTTGCCTGTGCTTGTGCCTGTGTCTGTGCTTGCTATGAGTCTTCGCTGTGGCGGGTGATGCAACCTCTGACTGCGTTGAGCGGCCAGAGGTTGCCGTCTGTAAGCGAACCGATACCGAATTCACCCCATCGCGTGATGGGCGCGGGGGCTGTGCGGGGGTCTACGAAACCTCAGTAGCTGTAAAAGCCTTGCCCGCTCTTACGGCCGATGTCACCTGCGTCCACCATCCGGCGCATCAGCTCCGGCGGGGCGAACTTCTCGTCCTGGGACTCGGTGTAGATGTTGCTGGTGGCGTGCAGCAGGATGTCGACACCGGTGAGGTCCGCGGTGGCGAGGGGACCCATGGCGTGCCCGAAGCCCAGCTTGCAGGCGAGGTCGATGTCCTCGGCGGTGGCGACGCCCGACTCGTACAGCTTGGCGGCCTCGACGACGAGGGCCGAGATGAGACGGGTCGTCACGAAGCCGGCGACATCCCGGTTGACGACGATGCAGGTCTTGCCGACGGACTCGGCGAACTCCCGTGCGGTGGCGAGGGTTTCGTCGCTCGTCTTGTAGCCGCGGACCAGCTCGCACAGCTGCATCATCGGCACGGGCGAGAAGAAGTGGACACCGACGACCCGCTCGGGATGCGCGGTGGCCGCCGCGATCTTGGTGATCGGGATGGCGGAGGTGTTGGAGGCGAGGACGGCGTCGTCCCGCACGATCTTGTCGAGCGCGCGGAAGATCTCGTGCTTGACCTCGAGCTTCTCGAAGACGGCCTCGACCACGACATCCGCGTCGGCGACGGCGTCCAGATCGGTGGTCGCGGTGATACGGGCGAGGGCGGCGTCGGCGTCGTGCGCCTCCAGCCTGCCCTTGCCGACGAACTTGTCGTACGACGCCTTGATGCCGTCGGTGCCACGCTTGAGAGCCTCGTCGGTGACGTCCCTGAGGACGACGTCCCACCCCGCCTGAGCGGAGACCTGGGCGATCCCGGAACCCATCAAGCCGGCGCCGATGACGGCAAGCTTCCGTGCCACTGTTGCGACTCCCCTTTGAAACGCCTTACACCCTGTTTAGGTTGCCTCTTCGGCGGACCTTAGCGCTCGTGAGGGACTGTGTGACCGGTTAGTAACGCGAGTCACGTCTCATCTGACGGACATCACACCGGCACGGGTCATTCCACGCCTCGGACGGCGTAGTTGAGCACCTTCTCGCCCAACAGCTCCTCGATGTCGTCGAGAAGTACGAGCATCTCGCGTGACACTTCGTCCGGATTGCGCCCCTTGAGCATCTCGCGGCCGACGGCCACGAAGACCGTCTGATGGCACCAGGCGATCTGACCCGCGATCAGGCCCGGGAGGGGGTCGCCGCCGGACGCGCCGGCCTCCTCGCGCAGGGTGGCTTCGAGGTGGTCGTGGATCTCCTGCTGGAGACTCCACAGCCGGGAGCGCAGCGGCGGCGCCTCGTGGATGACGCGCATGAAACGGTCGTAGCCCGCCATGAGACCGAGCCGGGGTGAGACGGCCTCGGTCTCGGCGCGCAGCTCGCGCAGTACGGCGCGGGCGGCCGACTCCCCGGCGTCCCGGCCGCGCACCCAGCGCGAGAGCTGCTCGACGATGCCCGCGGCACGGTCGAAGAAGAGGTCCTCCTTCGCCGGGAAGTAGTTGTAGACGGTGTTGACCGAGACGTCGGCCGCCTCCGCCACCTCCGCGATGGTCACCGTCACGAAGCCGTGCTCCAGGAACAGCCCGGTGGCGATGTCCGAGATCCGCTGCCTCGTCTCGCGCTTCTTCCGCTCCCTGAGCCCTTCAGCCATGCTCCCCATCCTAGCTTCGCTGGGGCCGCTGAAACTTTGGGGTCATTGCAAAATTTAAGAGACTCTGTTTTTCTGGAGCCATGCCCATCATCAGTACGGCCGGACTGGCCCGTACCTTCCAGACCAAGCTCGGCCCCGTGGACGCCGTGCGCGGCATCGACCTGACCGTCCGCGAGGGCGAGATCCTCGGCTTCCTGGGGCCGAACGGGGCGGGCAAGACGACGACCCTGCGCATGCTGACGACGCTGCTCGCCCCGACCGGCGGCGCGGCCACGGTCGCGGGCCGCGACCTGGCCGGCGATCCGGCCGGGGTGCGGCGGGCGTGCGGTTACGTCGCCCAGTCGGGCGGCGTCGATCCGCAGATCACCGTGCGGGAGGAGCTCGTCACCCAGGGCCGCCTGTACCGCCTGACGAAGGCGCAGGCGGCCGAGCGCGCCCGGGAGTTGGCCCGCGACCTGGGTCTCACCGACTTCCTCGACCGCAAGGCCGGCGCCCTCTCCGGCGGGCAGCGGCGGCGCCTCGACATCGCGATGGCGCTCACGCACCGCCCGAAGGTGCTGTTCCTCGACGAGCCGACGACCGGCCTCGACCCCGGCAGCCGGGCCGACCTGTGGGACCTGGTCCGGCGGCTGCGCGACGAGCAGGGCACGACGGTCTTCCTGACCACCCACTACCTCGACGAGGCCGACGCCCTCGCCGACCGCCTGGTCGTCGTCGACCGGGGCGTGGTCGTCGCCCAGGGCACGCCGAGCGCCCTGAAGCTGGAGTACGGCGGCTCGATCGACGCCTCGCTCCAGGACACGTTCCTCGCCATCACCGGCCGCGGCGCCACGTCGGCCGACGCCGCCCCCGTAGCCGTATAGGACCCCACCGATGCTCTTTCAGGACACGGCCCTCATCTACGGCCGCTATCTCCGCCAGTCCCTGCGCTCCCGCTTCGCTCTGCTCTTCGGCGTCCTGATGCCGCTGCTGTACCTGCTCTTCTTCGGCCCGCTGCTCACCGGCCTGCCGCTCGGCGGGCACGGCAGCTCGTGGCAGGTGCTGGTGCCCGGACTGCTGCTCCAACTCGGGTTGTTCGGGGCGTCGTTCGCCGGGTTCGCGATCATCATCGAGAAGAGCCACGGCGTGGTGGAACGCATGCGGGTGACGCCCGTCAGCCGCCTGGCGCTGCTGCTGGGCCGGGTGCTGCGCGACGCCACCGTGTTCGTCTTCCAGGCGGTGCTGCTGGTGCTGGCGGCGCTGGTGATGGGACTGCGCGCTCCCCTGCCCGGGGTGCTGATCGGCTTCGCGTTCGTCGCACTGCTGACGGTGTCGCTGGCCTCGCTGTCGTACGCGCTGGCCATGAAGGTCGGCACCCCGCAGGAGTTCGGCCCGGCGATCAACGCCATGACGATGCCGATGATGCTGCTGTCGGGTCTGATGCTGCCGATGACGCTGGGGCCGACGTGGCTGGACGTGCTGTCCCACTTCGTACCGTTCCGCTATCTGGTGGACGCGGTGCGGGACGCCTACGTCGGCTCGTACGCCACGGCGCACATGCTGTACGGCGGTCTGGTCGCGCTCGCCTTCACCGCACTGGCCGTGACAGTCGGCACACGCGTGTTCCGAACCGCCGGAGCGTAACTACGCTGGTCACATGGTCAATCTGACGCGCATCTACACCAGGACCGGCGACCAGGGCACCACCGCCCTCGGCGACATGAGCCGGGTCGCCAAGACCGATCCGCGGATCTCGGCGTACGCCGACGCCAACGAGGCGAACGCGGTGGTCGGCACGGCGATCGCGCTGGGCGGGCTCGACGAGGAGATCGTCAAGGTCCTCACCCGGGTACAGAACGACCTGTTCGACGTGGGCGCGGACCTGTCGACTCCGGTGGTGGAGAACCCGGAGTTCCCGCCGCTGCGGGTCGAGCAGTTCTACATCGACAAGCTGGAGGCGGACTGCGACCACTTCAACGGGCAGCTGGAGAAGCTCCGCTCCTTCATCCTGCCCGGCGGCACCCCGGGCGCGGCCCTGCTGCACCAGGCCTGCACGGTGGTCCGTCGGGCCGAGCGCTCCACATGGGCGGCGCTGGAGGTCCACGTCGAGCTGATGAACCCGTTGACGGCGACCTACCTCAACCGCCTCTCCGACCTCCTGTTCATCCTGGCGAGGACGGCGAACAAGGAGGTCGGGGACGTGCTGTGGGTGCCGGGCGGGGAGCGCTAGCCGCTCCCCGCCCCGGGGCAGGCGCCTAGCTCCGGGCCCGCTCCTTCGGCGCGGCCACGCGGTCGGCGGGCGCGGGCTTCGGCTGCTTCGGCCAGATCCAGTAGCCGAGGGCGATGAGGCCGTAGATGCCGACCGTGCGGATCGCCACCCACTGGAAGGTGCGCAGAGAGCTGATGTCGCCCGAGTCGCCGACGTACCAGACCGCGAGCTGGAGCAGGGCCAGGGCCACCGCTCCCCCGCCCACGGCCCGCAGCCACAGCCTGGCCTCGTGGCGGGCGCGGGCGCGGCCGTAGCGGGGCGGCTTGTGCGGGGGCGGGCCGTCGGCCAGGCGGTGGGCGGCGTGGCCGTCGAGCCAGCGGATCGTGTAGTGGCCGAAGGCGACGGTGTAGCCGATGTAGAGGGCGGCCAGACCGTGCTCCCAGCCCGGCTCGGCGCCGTTCTTCAGGTCGATCGCCGTCGCGACGAACAGAACCAGCTCCAGCACCGGCTCGCACAGCAGCAGCACGACGCTCGTACGGCGCCACTTCAGCAGGTAGCGGACGGACAGGCCCAGGGCCAGCAGCACCCAGAAGCCCACCTCGCAGGCGATGATGAGGGCGACGATCACAACATGCTCCCTTCGGTCACCCTTCCAGGCTCCCGGCGGGCACGGCCCCTTTCGTCGTCGGCGGTGACGAAACCGCCGTACATCGAAAGATGCAGTCCAGGACCCTCCCCCCGCATCAGGCACCGGCCGCGGGCAGCGTGTTGGATGGAGTCATGGCCCTCCCCCGCCCGCACCGTTTCGACGTGTACATCGCCATCGGCGGGCTGCTCGGCGGCCTGCTGCTGGTGGCCATCGGTCTGGCCACGCGGACCGCCAAGGACCCGATCACGCTCTTCGACGGCCCCTGGCCGATCCTGGTACCGCTCACCGTGATGGCCGGCTGCGAGCTGCTGCGCCGGGCGGCCCCCCGCGCCGCCCTGCTGATCGGCACGCCCGCGATCTGCGCGGACGTCCTGACCCAGGGCAGCCTGGCCACGGTCCTGATGTTCACCGACCTCGTCTACGCGGCCGTGCTGTACGGCCCGCTCGCCTCGGCCCGCCGCATCCAGTGGATCACCGGTCTGCTCACGGTGGCCGGGACGCTGGTGCCGTTCGCGGTGTGGCGCGTCCCGGAGGCGCTGCTGATCGGCGTGGTCGTCGGCATCGTGGCGTACGCGCCCGCCGCCACCGGCTGGATCGTCCGCAACCACCGCGACGCCGCCGAAGCCGCCCGCCTGCGCGCCGAACAGACCGCGCTGCTGGCCGAGACGGACCGTGCCCAGGCCGTGACGTCGGAACGCGCCCGCATGGCACGCGAGTTGCACGACATGGTCGCCAACCACCTCTCAGCCATCGCCATCCATTCCACGGCCGCGCTCTCCCTCGACGACCCGAAGACCTCCCAGGAGGCCCTCACGGTCATCCGTGAGAACAGCGTCGAAGGACTCGCCGAGATGCGCCGGCTCATCGGCATCCTGCGTGACGCCGGCGGCGACACCGAGCCGGTCGCCGCACCCACGCTCGACGGCCTCGACGCGCTGGTCGAGGGCGCCCGCACCAACGGCCTCGACGTCCACCTCGACGCGGAGCCCGGCAGCGTCCCCACCCCCGTCGAGCTCGCCGCCTACCGCATCGTCCAGGAGGCCCTGACCAACGCCCTCAAGCACGCCTCCCCCGGCCGGGTCACAGTCGTCCTCGGTCAGCGGGACGGCTCCCTCACCGTGACCGTGACCAGCCCGTTCGGCGACCGTGACGGGCCGCGCGCGCCCGGCTCCGGCGCCGGACTCGTCGGCATGCGGGAGCGGGTCGCACTGCTGGGCGGCGCGTTCGAGGCCGGTCCCGCCCGCGACCCGGACTCCGCGGACGGCAAGATCTGGGTCGTACACGCCACGCTTCCGCTGACCGAAGGAGACCTCGCATGATCCGTGTCCTCGTCGCCGAGGACCAGTCCGCCGTCCGCGCCGGGCTCGTCCTCATCCTGCGCAGCGCGCCCGACATCGAGGTGGTCGGCGAGGCGGCGGACGGCGAGCAGGCGGTGGCCATGGCGCGCGAGCTGCGGCCGGACCTGGTGCTGATGGACGTACAGATGCCCCGCCTGGACGGGGTGTCGGCGACACGGCAGGTCGTCGCCGAGGGGTCGGCCGACGTCCTCGTGCTGACCACCTTCGACCTCGACGAGTATGTGTTCGGGGCCCTGCGGGCGGGCGCGTCCGGCTTCCTGCTCAAGAACACCGAGGCCAAGGACCTGCTGGCGGCGGTGCGCACGGTGGCGCGCGGTGAGGGCCTCATCGCCCCGGCCGTCACCCGGCGCCTGATCGCCGAGTTCGCCGCGAAGCCCGTACGCGAGCCCACGGCCGACCCGTCCGTCCTCGACGCGCTCACCCGGCGCGAGCGCGAGGTGTTGTCCTGTCTCGGTGAAGGGCTGTCGAACGCCGACATCGCGACCCGTCTCGACATGGCCGAGGCCACGGTGAAGACCCATGTCAGTCGGCTGCTGGGGAAGCTCGAACTGCGCAGCCGGGTGCAAGCGGCCGTACTGGCGCAGGAGTTGGGCGTCTAGGGGTTCAGGGAGCGGCCGCACACCAGAGTGGTCCAGACCTATTGACCCGTGGTCCAGACCTTTCTATTCTCGCGGCACCGTGGGCGTGAAGGCTCAGTCACGCCCCCAACTCCCCGAGGAGGCGCAGCATGCGCTTCAGACACAGAGTCGCGGCAGGGTTCGCGAGCCTGTTGCTCCCGCTGGCCGGCCTGGTCGGCCTCGCGAGCCCCGCCGAGGCCGCGACATCCGCCACCGCCACCTACGTCAAGTCCCAGGACTGGGGCTCCGGCTTCGAGGGCAAGTGGACGGTGAAGAACACCGGCTCGACCTCCCTCAGCTCCTGGACGGTCGAGTGGGACTTCCCCTCCGGCACGTCCGTCACCTCCGCCTGGGACGCCGACGTCACCTCCTCCGGCACCCACTGGACCGCGAAGAACAAGTCCTGGAACGGCACCCTCGCCCCCGGCGCCTCCGTCAGCTTCGGCTTCAACGGCTCCGGCTCCGGCTCCCCCGCCAACTGCAAGCTGAACGGCGGCAGTTGCGACGGCGGCACCACCGAACCCGGCGACAACGCACCCAGCGCCCCGGGCACGCCGAGCGCCTCCGACATCACCAACACCTCGGTGAAGCTGTCCTGGAACGCCGCCACCGACGACAAGGGCATCAAGAACTACGACGTCCTGCGCGACGGCGCCAAGGTCGCCACCGTGACCACGACGTCGTACTCCGACACCGGCCTGGCCGCCGGCACCGACTACTCCTACACCGTCCAGGCCCGCGACACCGCCGACCAGACCGGCCCGGTCAGCGGCGCCCGCGCGGTGCGCACCACCGGCGGCACCACCGACCCGCCGCCCACCGGCGACAAGGTCAAACTCGGCTACTTCACCGAGTGGGGCGTCTACGGCCGCAACTACCACGTCAAGAACCTGGTGACGTCGGGATCCGCCTCGAAGATCACGCACATCAACTACGCGTTCGGCAACGTCAAGAACGGCCAGTGCACCGTCGACGACACCTACGCCGCCTACGACAAGGCCTACACCGCCGACCAGTCCGTCAGCGGCACCGCCGACACCTGGGACCAGCCCCTGCGCGGCAACTTCAACCAGCTGCGCCAGCTGAAGGCCAAGTACCCGCACATCAAGGTGCTGTACTCCTTCGGCGGCTGGACCTACTCCGGCGGCTTCGGCCAGGCCGCGGCCAACGCCGCCGCGTTCGCCAAGTCCTGCAAGGCCGTGGTCGAGGACCCGCGCTGGGCCGACGTCTTCGACGGCATCGACATCGACTGGGAGTACCCCAACGCCTGCGGCCTGACCTGCGACACCTCCGGCCCCGCGGCCTTCAGGACCCTGATGTCCGCGCTGCGCACGGAATTCGGCTCGAACTACCTGGTCACCGCGGCCATCACCGCCGACGGCTCCTCCGGCGGCAAGATCGACGCAGCCGACTACGGCGGCGCCGCCCAGTACCTCGACTGGTACAACGTGATGACGTACGACTACTTCGGCGCCTTCGACGCGGACGGCCCGACCGCCCCGCACTCGCCGCTCACCTCGTACGCCGGTATCCCCCAGGCCGGCTTCAACTCCGCCGACGCCATCGCCAAGCTCAGGTCCAAGGGCGTACCGTCCGCCAAGCTCCTGCTCGGCATCGGCTTCTACGGCCGCGGCTGGACCGGCGTCACCCAGTCCGCCCCGGGCGGCTCGGCGACCGGCGCGGCACCCGGCACCTACGAAGCGGGCATCGAGGACTACAAGGTCCTGAAGAACTCCTGCCCGGCGAACGGCACCATCGCCGGCACGGCGTACGCGCACTGCGGCACCAACTGGTGGTCCTACGACACCCCGTCGACGATCGCCGGGAAGATGACCTGGGCCAAGAACCAGGGCCTGGGCGGCGCGTTCTTCTGGGAGTTCAGCGGCGACACCGCGGGCGGTGAGCTGGTGACCGCCATCAACAACGGGCTCGACTGACCTGAGAACTAAGCGACATTGACGCGCTGACCGGGCGGGGCTGCCTCAAGCCACGCGAGGAAACCGGTCAGCGCGTCTTCGCTCATGGCGAGTTCGAGGCGCGTGCCCCGGTGCAGACAGGTGAGGATCACCGCGTCGGAGAGCAGCGCCAGCTCCTCCTCGCCGTCGGGAACCCGGCGGCCGGCCACCTCGATGGCGGAACGCTCCAGGATGCGGCGCGGGCGGTAGGCGTAGGAGAAGACGCGGTACCACTCGATGCGGTCGCCGTTGTAGCGGGCGACGCCGTAGCTCCAGCCCTTGCCGTTGGGGTCGGGTTTCTCCGGCAGGTCCCAGCGCAGGGAACAGTCGAAGGTGCCGCCCGAGCGCTGGATGAGTCTGCGGCGCAGGCCGAAGACGAACAATCCCAGCACCACGAGGGCGACGACGATTCCGCACACAGTCAGAGCGAGGACCATCGACACCGACCTCCTCGTCTCCTAGGTAACGGAACGGAAAAAACTTCCATATCTGCCTCAGCCGCGACCGGCACCGGATTGCTCCGGTCCCAGCCGCGGCTGAGTGACGTCATCGCGTGCGCTCCCCCAGAGCCTAAGGGGCCCGGGAGGTGACCCCGTGGGTCAGCGCGCCGTCGCCGCTTGCAGGCGGACCTCCGCGCGGCGGCCGGCGGACGCGTCGTCGTCCGACTGCGCGCGCTCCAGCGCCCGCTCCGCGCGCTGGACATCGATCTCGTCCGACAGCTCGGCGATCTCGGCCAGCAGCGACAGCTTGTCGTCCGCGAAGGAGATGAAACCGCCGTGCACCGCGGCGATGACGGTTCCACCTTCACTCGTACGGATGGTCACCGGGCCCGACTCCAGCACACCGAGCAGCGGCTGGTGACCGGGCATGACGCCGATGTCGCCGGACGTGGTGCGCGCGACGACCAGGGTGGCCTGGCCGGACCAGACCTCACGGTCGGCGGCGACCAGCGCGACGTGCAGCTCAGCAGCCAAGGTGGCTCCTCGGGTCACCACCCGGCGGTTCTGCCGGGTGTTGGTTACAAGTCTAGTAGGCGTGGATGAGGGGGCGGGACGAACCCCCGCCCCCTCCGTCAAGAGCTCAATGGCTCAAGAGCACCGATGCGTCAGGAGACGCCCAGTTCCTTCGCGTTCTTCTTCAGGTCCTCGATACCACCGCAGAGGAAGAACGCCTGCTCCGGGAAGTGGTCGAACTCACCGTCGATGATCGCGTTGAACGCGACGATCGACTCGTCCAGCGGCACGTCCGAGCCGTCCACGCCGGTGAACTGCTTGGCGACGTGGGTGTTCTGGGACAGGAAGCGCTCGACACGGCGGGCACGCTGGACGACCAGCTTGTCCTCCTCGCCGAGCTCGTCGATGCCGAGGATGGCGATGATGTCCTGGAGGTCCTTGTACTTCTGGAGGATCCCCTTGACGCGCATGGCGGTGTTGTAGTGGTCCGCCGCGATGTACCGCGGGTCGAGGATGCGGGACGTCGAGTCCAGCGGGTCCACGGCCGGGTAGATGCCCTTCTCGGAGATCGGACGGGAGAGAACCGTCGTCGCGTCGAGGTGGGCGAAGGTGGTGGCCGGGGCCGGGTCGGTCAGGTCGTCCGCGGGGACGTAGATCGCCTGCATCGAGGTGATCGAGTGACCACGGGTCGAGGTGATGCGCTCCTGGAGGAGACCCATCTCGTCGGCCAGGTTCGGCTGGTAACCCACCGCGGAGGGCATACGGCCGAGCAGGGTCGAGACCTCGGAACCGGCCTGCGTGAAGCGGAAGATGTTGTCGATGAAGAACAGCACGTCCTGCTTCTGGACGTCACGGAAGTACTCGGCCATGGTGAGGCCGGCCAGCGCGACGCGCAGACGGGTGCCCGGGGGCTCGTCCATCTGACCGAAGACCAGGGCGGTCTTGTCGATGACGCCCGAGTCGGCCATCTCCTCGATGAGGTCGTTGCCCTCACGGGTGCGCTCACCGACACCGGCGAACACGGAGACACCGTCGTGGTTGTTGGCGACGCGGTAGATCATCTCCTGGATGAGCACCGTCTTGCCGACACCGGCACCGCCGAACAGACCGATCTTTCCACCCTTGACGTACGGGGTGAGAAGGTCGATGACCTTGACGCCGGTCTCGAACATCTCGGTCTTCGACTCGAGCTCGTCGAAGTTCGGGGCCTTGCGGTGGATGCCCCAGCGCTCGCCCTCGTACTGCTCGTCGACGTTCAGCACCTCACCGAGGGTGTTGAACACCTTGCCCTTGGTGAAGTCGCCGACGGGCACCGTGATGGAGGCACCGGTGTCGGTGACCGGGGCCTGGCGGACCAGACCGTCGGTGGGCTGCATCGAGATCGTGCGGACCAGGCCGTCACCCAGGTGCTGGGCGACCTCGAGGGTCAGCGTCTTCTGCGCGCCGTCCTGGGCCGGGTCGGCGACCTCGACGTGAAGGGCGTTGTAGATCTCCGGCATGGCGTCGACGGGGAATTCCACGTCGACGACCGGGCCGATGACCCGGGCGACGCGGCCCGTGGCAACGGCCGTCTCAACTGTCGTCGTCATTACCTGTCACTCCCCGCGGTCGCGTCGGCCAGGGCTGCGGAGCCACCGACGATCTCGCTGATTTCCTGGGTGATTTCGGCCTGGCGGGCCGCGTTGGCAAGCCGCGAGAGCGTCTCGATGAGCTCTCCCGCGTTGTCGGTGGCCGACTTCATCGCGCGCCGCGTGGCGGCGTGCTTGGAGGCGGCCGACTGGAGCAGCGCGTTGTAGATACGGCTCTCCACGTAGCGCGGCAGCAGGGCGTCGAGGACGTCCTCCGCCGAGGGCTCGAAGTCGTACAGCGGGAGGATCTCGCCCGAGGGCGCGGCCTCCTTGGCGACCTCTTCGAGGCTGAGCGGCAGCAGACGGTCGTCGAGGGCCGTCTGCGTCATCATCGAGACGAACTCGGTGAAGACGATGTGGAGTTCGTCCACGCCGCCCTCGGCCGTGTCCTTCTCGATCGCCTCGATCAGCGGAGCCGCGACCTTCTTGGCGTCCGCGTACGACGGCTCGTCGGTGAAGCCGCTCCACGACTCCGCGATCTTGCGCTCACGGAAGTTGTAGTGGGCGACACCACGGCGGCCGACGATGTAGATCTCGACCTCCTGGCCCTCGCGCTCCAGACGCGCGGTCAGCTGCTCCGCGATCTTGATGGCGTTCGAGTTGAAGGCGCCGGCGAGACCACGGTCGCTCGTCAGGAGCAGCACCGCGGACCGCGTGACCGTCTCGGCCTGCGTGGTCAGCGGGTGCTTGGTGTTCGAGCCGGTACCGACCGCCGTGACCGCGCGGGTGAGCTCGGTCGCGTACGGCGTGGAGGCCGCCACCTTGCGCTGCGCCTTGACGACACGCGAGGCGGCGATCATCTCCATCGCCTTGGTGATCTTCTTGGTCGCGGTGACGGATCGGATGCGACGCTTGTAGACCCGGAGCTGGGCTCCCATGAGTCAGGTCCCTTCCTTACGTCACTTGGCGGCGGCCGGGGCGTCCTCGCCGAGAAGCTTGCCGTCCGAGGTCTCGAACTGCTTCTTGAATTCGGCGATCGCGTCGGCAACAGCGGTGAGGGTGTCGTCCGACATCTTGCCGCCCTCCTTGATGGAGGTCATGAGGCCCTGCTCCTTGCGGTGCAGGTACTCCAGGAGCTCCGTCTCGAAGCGGCGGATGTCGTTGACCGGGACATCGTCCATCTTGCCGGTGGTGGCACCCCAGACCGAGACGACCTGGTCCTCGGTGGCCATCGGCTGGTACTGAGCCTGCTTGAGCAGCTCGACCAGACGCGAACCACGCTCCAGCTGCGCCTTCGACGCGGCGTCCAGGTCGGAACCGAAGGCGGCGAACGCCTCCAGCTCGCGGTACTGGGCCAGGTCCAGACGGAGACGACCGGAGACCTGCTTCATCGCCTTGTGCTGCGCGGAACCACCGACTCGGGAGACGGAGATACCGACGTTCAGCGCGGGGCGCTGACCGGCGTTGAACAGGTCCGACTCCAGGAAGCACTGGCCGTCGGTGATGGAGATGACGTTGGTCGGGATGAACGCCGAGACGTCGTTGGCCTTGGTCTCGACGATCGGCAGACCCGTCATCGAACCGGCGCCCATGTCGTCGGAGAGCTTCGCGCAGCGCTCCAGCAGACGGGAGTGCAGGTAGAAGACGTCACCCGGGTAGGCCTCACGGCCCGGCGGGCGGCGCAGCAGCAGGGACACGGCGCGGTAGGCGTCGGCCTGCTTCGAGAGGTCGTCGAAGATGATGAGGACGTGCTTGCCCTCGTACATCCACTGCTGGCCGATGGCCGAACCGGTGTACGGCGCCAGGTACTTGAAGCCGGCCGGGTCGGACGCCGGGGCGGCGACGATGGTCGTGTACTCGAGCGCGCCGTTCTCCTCCAGCGCGCGGCGGACCGACGCGATGGTCGAGCCCTTCTGGCCGATGGCGACGTAGATGCAGCGGACCTGCTTGTTCACGTCGCCCGAGCGCCAGTTGTCGCGCTGGTTGATGATCGTGTCGACGGCCAGGGCGGTCTTGCCGGTCTGGCGGTCACCGATGATCAGCTGACGCTGGCCACGGCCGATCGGGGTCATCGCGTCGACGGCCTTGTAGCCGGTCTCCATCGGCTCGTGCACCGACTTACGGGCCATGACGCCCGGAGCCTGAAGCTCCAGGGCGCGGCGGCCGGACGTCTCGATCTCGCCGAGGCCGTCGATCGGGTTGCCGAGCGGGTCGACCACGCGGCCGAGGTAGCCCTCGCCGACGGCCACGGAGAGGACCTCACCGGTACGGGAGACCGGCTGCCCCTCCTCGATGCCGCTGAACTCACCGAGGACGACGGCGCCGATCTCGCGCTCTTCCAGGTTGAGCGCGAGGCCGAGGGTGCCGTCCTCGAACTTCAGCAGTTCGTTGGCCATGGCCGAGGGGAGGCCCTCGACCTTCGCGATGCCGTCGCCGGCAAGGGTGACCGTACCGACCTCCTCGCGCGAGGCCGCGTCCGGCTTGTACGACTGGACGAAGTTCTCCAGCGCGTCCCGGATCTCCTCCGGCCGGATCGTGAGCTCCGCCATCTGGGTTCCCTGCTCTCCTTGTTGGGCCCGAAGTTTCACTTTGGGGGGATGGGGACTCCCCCCATAAAAGAGGTGAATCCTCTACACGGCCCAACATGGGCCGTCGTAAGTACGTACTGCTCTTGCTATGAAGTTGCTGCTAGCTCGCCAGTCGGCGGCCGGCGTCCTCGATGCGGTCCGCGAGGGAGCCGTTGATGACCTCGTCACCGACCTGCACCCGGATTCCGCCGACGACCTCGGGGTCCACGTCGAGGTTGAGGTGCATCGGGCGGCCGTAGAGCTTCGCGAGGGCGGCACCCAGGCGCTGCCTCTGCGGGTCGCTCAGCGGCACCGCCGAGGTGACGATGGCCACCATGCGGTCCCGGCGCTCGGCGGCGAGCTTGGACAGGGACTCCAGTCCCGACTCCAGGCTACGTCCACGCGGCGCGGTCACAAGACGCGTCACGAGACGCTCGGTCGTCGCCTTGGCCCGACCGCCGAGCAGGCTGCGCAGCAGCTCGCTCTTGGCCGACGCCGTCGCGGCGCGGTTGGTCAGCGCGGCGCGCAGCTCGGTGCTGGAGAAGACGATCCGGCCGAACCGGAACAGCTCGTCCTCGACGTCGTCGAGCTTGCCCGTGCGCTGCGCGGCGGTGAGGTCGGCGGTGTCCGCCAGCTCCTCCAGCGCGTCCACCAGGTCGCGGGACTGCGACCAGCGGGAACGCACCATGCCGGCCAGCAGGTCGGTGGTCTCGCCGCCGACCTGGCCGCCGAGCAGGCGCTGAGCCAGCTCGGCCTTGGCCTCGCCAGCCTGCGCCGGGTCGGTCAGGACCCGACGCAGCGACACCTCGCGGTCGAGCAGCGCGGTGACGGCGGCCAGCTCGTCGGCGAGCTTGGCCGCGTCGACGGACGTGGAGTCCGTCAGCGCGTCGAGACGCTCACGTGCGGCTGCCAGGGCCTCGCGGCTCGCTCCGTTCATCGCGCGGCCTCGGCCTTCTCCTCAAGGTCCTCGAGGAAGCGGTCGATGACACGGCTCTGCCGGGCGTGGTCCTCCAGGGACTCGCCGACGAGCTTGCCGGCCAGTTCGGTGGCGAGCTTGCCGACATCCTGGCGCAGCGCGGACGCGGCGGCCTTGCGGTCGGCCTCGATCTGGGAGTGACCGGCGGCGACGATCTCCTCGCGCTGCCGCTGGCCTTCCGCGCGCATCTCGGCGATGAGCGTGGCGCCCTGCTCCTGCGCCTCCTGGCGCAGACGCGCGGCCTCGTGCCGGGCCTCGGCGAGCTGTGCCTTGTACTGCTCGAGCACGCTCTGGGCCTCGGTCTGGGCGGCCTCGGCCTTCTCGATACCGCCCTCGATGGCCTCGCGGCGCTCTTCCAGAACCTTGTTGATGTTCGGGAGGAGCTTCTTGGCGAGGAAGCCGAAGACGATGACGAAGGCGAGCAGGCCGATGACAAGCTCAGGGATCGGCGGGATGAGGGGGTTCTCCCCCTCACTCGCCGCGATGAGCAGCTGGCTCATGTGAGTGCCTTTCGTCTAGTCGGCTGGACTGGATTCGCTGATCAGTAGCCGTAGACGAACGGCATGACCAGACCGATGAGGGCGAGCGCCTCACAGAAGGCGAAGCCGAGGATCTGGTTGGCACGGATCAGGCCGGCGGCCTCGGGCTGACGGGCCAGGGCCTGGGTGCCGTTACCGAAGATGATGCCGACGCCGACGCCGGGGCCGATCGCGGCGAGGCCGTAACCGATGGAGCCGAGGGAGCCTTCGACAGCAGCAAGGGTCTGGGACATGCCAGTTCTTCCTTTTCTTTACGGACCGGTGGGGGTTGGCCACCGGACGATCTGTGGAGGTGGGAGGGCGGTGGCTCAGTGGTGCTCGGCGAGGGCGCCCTGGATGTAGGTGCACGTCAGCAGGACGAACACGTAAGCCTGCAGTGCCTGGATGAACAGCTCGAAGGCGGTCATGACGATGACCATCACGAACGAGACACCCGCGTAGGCGATGCCGAAGCCGTTCAGCATGTACCAGCTGGCGATCGTGAACAGCAGCAGCAGGGTGTGACCCGCGAACATGTTCGCGAAGAGTCGCACGGCGTGCGTGAACGGCCGGATCAGCAGGTTGGAGAAGAGCTCGATCAGCATGGCCAGCGGCAGCACCGCACCGAGCGACTTGTCGTAGCCGGTGACGTTCTTCCAGAAGCCGACGAAGCCGTGCCGCTTGAAGGTCAGGGACACCCAGAGGATGTAGACGATCAGGGCCAGGACCAGCGGGTACGAGATGATCGAGGTGACCGGGAACTGGGCGATCGGAATGATCGACCACAGGTTCAGCATCCAGACGAAGAAGAACAGCGAGACGACGAGCGGTACGTACTTCTCGCCTTCCTTCTTGCCGATGGTCTCGTAGACGACACCGCGCCGGATGAAGTCGTAGCCCGCTTCGGCGACCATCTGGAGCTTGCCCGGGACCACCTGCGGCCTGCGGAAGGCGGCCCAGAAGAAGCCCACGATGATGATCGAGCCGAGCAGCGCCAGCAGCATCGTCTTGTTGAAGTACACGTTGCTGTCGCCGTCACCCCACAGGGGCTGGAACATGAACGAGTGCAGGCCCGGGGACACATCGGCGAAGCCACACCCGTCGAAGAGGTGGCAGTTGGTGTCGAAGGCGAGCACCTGCGTCGGGTCAGCACTCACCGCGGGCTCCTTCAGCGTGGCGCATAGGTACGGCAACCTCGTTGTGTCGGCGCGGCGCGCAGCCGCGGTTCGGCACGGGACTGGTGTTACGGATGTGGGGGCGGCTGGGGGGCATCTCGCCTCGCGATTGAGCAGGCGTCAGCTCAGATGCCCGCGCCCGCGATGCCGCAGTTGGCACCGGACGATAGCAGGACTTCTCGAGCGCCCTTATCCCGCCCCTACCTCTCACGACGAGTGCCCCGTCTTTTCGGGCTTGTCACCCTTCGAGGGAGTGCCCGAATCGGGTTCGACGTAGAGGGTCTTGGCTTTCATGGTGGCGCGCGTCTGCATGGCGATCCACACGAGCGTTCCGGCGAGCAGGGTGAACGCGAAGGCCCGCGGATGGAACAGCGTCGTGTTCTTGAACGCGGCCATGAAGATGAACAGCAGCAGGATCTGCGCCGCGTACAACATCAGGCCCATCGCCTGGAACAGGTGCGGAAGCGATTTGGCAGTGCGTTGCAGAACGAAGAGGCCGAGTCCCATGAAGAGGATCACGACCACCGTCGCGACAACAGCCCCGATCGCCCCCTTGCCACCGGCGACCACCCCGCCGACGACGGCTGCGACAGCGCCGACGGCGGCTGTGGGCACAGCGGCCTGGAGCAGGATCCGGGCGTCATTGGACGGCATGGCGGCAACTCCGCTTTCACGGTGGGGGCAGGGTGTCGTCATGGACGAGCGTAGTCCCGGGTGGAGAGAGAACCTCACGCCGGTGGACCGTCGCACTGCGGCCCTTCGGCTCTATCCGGGGGTTCTCGTGAACCGTATCACAAACTATTTGATGAGGTCTTTACCTGGGGTGTGTGCTCGGTGTCACACATGAGAGTGACACTGCGCGTCTGTGCAGGAACGCAGCCTACTTGTCTGGTATTGGGGAACTTCGTTCCCCCATGACTTGGCAATGCTCTAGTCAGATTCTTACCTTGGCCGCGCTCTTACCTTGACCCGTCGAGGCTCAGCGGGACGATCCGGCCTTCCGCCGGTCCAGGAAGCGCGAACGGGCGCCGATGGCGGTCGCGCCGTTGACCCCCGCGACTCCGGCGGCGACCGGGGTCCGCGGCTCCTCCTCGGGCTGGGAGCCCGCCGGGGCCTGGGCGGCAGGAGTCTGCGGCGTGGTGGCCGCGGGCTCGGCGACGGCCCGGCGGCGGCGGTAGCGCGGCGGCACGAAGGCCTCGGCCCAGCGGGGCGCGCGCGGAGTGAAGCGCGGGAGCAGCAGCAGGCCCAGGCCGATGGCGCTGAGGAACACCACGCTCAGCACGATCCACATGGACGCCGAGTTCACGGAGTAGGCGAGCGCGCCGAAGGCGATCAGCGCCGACCAGAAGTACATGATCAGCACCGCGCGGCTGTGCGAGTGGCCGATCTCCAGCAGCCGGTGGTGCAGGTGGCCGCGGTCGGCGGCGAACGGCGACTGGCCGCGCCAGGTGCGGCGGACGATGGCCAGCACCAGGTCGGCGGCCGGGATCGCGATGATCGTCAGGGGCAGCAGCAGCGGGATGTAGACGGGCACCGTCTGGTGCACGGCCTCCTTCTCGGAGCCGGCGAACAGCTTCAGCGCGTCCGGGTCGACCTGACCGGTGATGGAGATGGCACCCGCGGCGAGGACCAGGCCGATCAGCATGGAGCCGGAGTCACCCATGAAGATCCGCGCCGGGTGCATGTTGTGCGGCAGGAAGCCCAGGCACATGCCCATCAGGATCGCCGAGAACAGCGTCGCGGGGGCGGCTGCCTCGATGCCGTACGAGACCCAGACGCGGTAGGCGTAGAGGAAGAACGCGGCCGAGGCGATGCACACCATGCCCGCCGCGAGGCCGTCCAGGCCGTCGACGAAGTTGACCGCGTTGATGGTGATGACGACCAGGGCGACGGTGAGCAGGGTGCCCTGCCACTGGGTCAGGGCGACCGAGCCGAAGCCCGGGATGGGCAGCCACAGGATCGTCAGACCCTGCATGACCATGACGCCGGCGGCGATCATCTGGCCGCCCAGCTTGATCAGGGCGTCGATCTCGAACTTGTCGTCCAGGACGCCGATCAGCCAGATGAGCGCCGCTCCGGAGAGCAGGGCCCGCGGTTCGTTGGACTTCTCGAAGACCGCGCTGAGGTTGGTGAGGTGGTCGGCGACCAGCAGGCCCGCGCACAGGCCGAAGAACATCGCGATACCGCCGAGCCGCGGAGTGGGTTCCCGGTGCACGTCACGTGCCCGGATCTCCGGCATCGCCCCGGCCACGATCGCGAACTTACGTACCGGCCCTGTCAGCAGATACGTCACCGCGGCCGTGATGCAGAGCGTCAGCAGGTATTCACGCACGGGCTTCCCCACAGGTCTCGCTGGCCATCACAGCCCCACACCCTAGCGACGGACACATACGCGACGCATATGTGTGGGGACTTTCGGGTAGCGACGATGGTTGCACGCGTGGCTGTGTCGCTGGTGCGTCTACCCCGCCTCAGCCGGGATACGGCGGAAATCTACCGGTCAGCTCCCGCACTTCTTCACGGGCCCGCTGGCTCTCGGTCTCCCCGCGCAGCACCCCCGCCAGCAGGGCGGCGAGCCACGCCATCTCCCCCTCGCCCATGCCCTGGGTGGTCACGGCCGCCGTACCCAGCCGCAGGCCGCGGGCGTCGCCGTGCGGCAGCGCGCAGCAGTCCAGCACCATTCCGGCCGCCGCGAGCCGGCCGCGTGCGTCCCTGCCGTCGACGCCGAGCGGTGCCGGGTCGGCGGTGATGAGGTGGGTGTCGGTCCCGCCCGTGGTGACGACGAGCCCCTCCGCGGCCAGCCCGGCCGCGAGCATCCGCGCGTTGGCGACCACCTGATGGGCGTACGCGGCGAACGCCGGGGTTGCCGCCTCGCCGAACGCGACGGCCTTGGCGGCGATGGTGTGCATCTGGGCGCCGCCCTGGGTGAACGGGAAGACGGCGCGGTCGATCCGCTCGGCGAGGTCCGAGCCGCACAGGATCATGCCGCCGCGCGGCCCCCGCAGCACCTTGTGCGAAGTGGCGCACACGACATCGGCGTACGGCACCGGGTTCGGTGCCGCTCCCCCGGCGACGAGCCCCATCGGGTGGGCGGCGTCGGCGATGAGATACGCGCCCACCTCGTCGGCGATGTCGCGGAAGAAGGCGTAGTCGATGTGGCGCGGATAGGCGATGGACCCGCACACGATCGCCTTGGGCCGGTGGTTGCGAGCCAGTGTCCGCACCTGGTCGTAGTCGATGAGCCCGGTCTCGGCGTCCACCCCGTAGCCCACGAAGTCGAACCAGCGCCCGGAGAAGTTGGCGGGCGAGCCGTGGGTGAGGTGGCCTCCGTACGGCAGCCCGAGGGCGAGGACAGTGTCGCCGGGCCGCAGCAGGGCGGCGTACGCGGCGAGGACGGCGGACGACCCCGAGTGCGACTGCACATTGGCGTGCTCGGCCCCGAACAGCGCCCTGGCCCGGTCCACGGCGAGCCGCTCGGCGACGTCGGCCATCTCGCAGCCACCGTGGTAGCGGGCGCCCGGATACCCCTCCGCGTACTTGTTGGCGAGCGGCGACCCCAGTGCCGCCAGCACGGCGGGCGAGGTGAAGTTCTCGGCGGCGACCAGCTGAAGCGTCGTCGACTGCCGATCGAGCTCCCCGAGCAGGATGTCGGCGAGCTCAGGGTCCTGACGGCGCAGGACATCGGCCTCGAGGGTATGGGTGACCGACATGATGGGCTCCGGGCGTGCGTCGACGATGACGTACGTCCAATGTAGGCCGGGGACGTCGGGGCCGCCCGGTGTTGGCCCATCCGGGACACGTGCTCCGTCCGCCGGCCCATCGCCCGCGTCACGCGCGCGCGGGAACCCCCGTCAGCGCCGTCACGACCGGATCCAACGCCTCGTGTATCTCGTCCCCCACCGACCGGAAGAACGTCAACGGCGCCCCGTACGGGTCGTACACCTCGTCCGCCTCCGCCGTCGGCGCGAGCAGCCACCCGCGTAGAGCCGCCGCCGCACGCACCAGCGCACGCGCACGGAAGACCACGCCCTCCTCCAGCGGAGGCAGGGTGGCGGGGTCTATCGCCTTCACCAGGCGGGTGAACTCCTTCAGGGTGAAGGTGCGCAGGCCCGCCGAATGGCCCATGGAGATGACCTGGGCGCGGTGGTCACGGGTGGCGGTCAGGACCAGGTCGGCGCGGATGACGTGCTCGTCGAGGAGCTCGCGGCCGACGAAGCCGGCGGCGTCCGCGCCGAAGTCGGCGAGGACCGTCTCCGCGTTGGCCTCCATGGACGCGCCCTCATGGCCCCAGGTGCCCGCGCTCTCCACGATCAGCCCGCCGCCGAGCACGCCGAGCCGCTGCGCCACGAAATGACGGGTCAGCCGCTCGGTGATCGGCGAGCGGCACACGTTGCCGGTGCTGACGTGGAGGATGCGGAAACTGTCGCGCGGGAGACCCACGAAGGTCGTCGTGATCTCCGCCGCGCTTTCCCCGTTGCCTATGCCACGCCCCGCTTCAGGGGCTGTCAATTGGCCACCTCGAGGTCGGGTACGACCTTCCGCAGCTCTTCCGCGGAGATCGCGCCCGCGCGCAGCAGGAGGGGCACTTCACCCGTGACGTCGACGATCGAGGACGGCACGTTGCCCGGGGTCGGGCCGCCGTCCAGGTAGACGGAGACCGAGTCGCCGAGCATCTCCTGCGCGGCGTCACAGTCCTCCGGCGCGGGGTGGCCCGTCAGGTTCGCCGACGACACGGCCATCGGACCGACCTCCGTCAGCAGCTCGATGGCGACGGGGTGGAGGGGCATCCGTACGGCGACCGTGCCCCGTGTGTCCCCCAGGTCCCACTGGAGCGACGGCTGGTGCTTGGCGACCAGCGTCAGCGCGCCCGGCCAGAACGCGTCGACCAGTTCCCAGGCCAGCTCGGAGAAGTCGGTGACGAGACCGTGGAGCGTGTTCGGGGAGCCGATCAGCACGGGGGTGGGCATGCTGCGGCCCCGCCCCTTGGCCTCCAGCAGGTCGCCGACGGCCTCCTTGGTGAACGCGTCGGCGCCGATGCCGTACACCGTGTCGGTCGGGAGGACCACGAGCTCGCCACGGCGGACGGCGGACGCGGCTTCACGCAGACCGGTGGTGCGGTCGGTCGCGTCGTTGGTGTCGTATCGCCGTGCCATGTCTAGCGGGCCTCCTCGTACACGTAATGCGGGGCTTCGGAAAGAACTGCCTGCGGGGTGCTCACGGCAGCGCCTTGCGGGCGGTCGCGAACCTGGGGCGGTTGTTGAGGTCGGGGTGGTCGGCCGCGTCGGCCCAGCCCCGCTCCTCGGTGAAGATCCACGGCACCTGGCCGCCCTGGGTGTCGGCGTGCTCGATGACGACGACACCGCCCGGACGCAGGAGCCGGTGTGCGGTCCGCTCCAGACCGCGGATGAGATCGAGACCGTCCTCGCCCGAGAACAGGGCGAGGTCGGGGTCGTAGTCCCGCGCCTCGGGAGCGACGTACTCCCACTCGGTGAGCGGGATGTAGGGCGGGTTGGAGATGACCAGGTCGACCTGGCCGTCCAGGTCGGGGAAGGCGTCCAGGGCGTTGCCCTGCCGCAGGTCGACCCTGGACCCCTCGACGTTCCTGCGGGTCCACTGCAGGGCGTCCTCGGACAGCTCCACGGCGTGCACGCGGGAGCGCGGCACCTCCTGGGCCAGGGCGAGCGCGATGGCGCCGGAGCCGGTGCACAGGTCGACGATGCAGGGCTCCACGACGTCCATCGCGCGCACGGCGTCTATGGCCCAGCCGACCACCGACTCCGTCTCGGGGCGGGGCACGAACACCCCGGGCCCGACTTGGAGTTCGAGATAGCGGAAGTAGGCCCGCCCGGTGATGTGCTGGAGCGGCTCGCGCTGCTCACGCCGGGCGATGACCTCCCAGTACCGGGCGTCGAAGTCCGCGTCCTTCACGGAGTGCAGCTCGCCCCGCTTCACGCCGTGCACGAACGCGGCGAGCTCCTCCGCGTCGTTGCGCGGCGAGGGCACGCCGGCGTCGGCCAGCCGCTGGGTGGCCTGGGCCACCTCCGCGAGCAGCACGCTGCGGGGGCTCGGGGTTCGCCCCCCGATGAATTGCTGCACGCAAGTCCTCCGTGTCGTACTCGTACGTGCGTACGTCCCTGACGGCCTTACGCAGCCGCCAGCTTGGCCGCCGAGTCCGCGTCGACGCACGCCTGGATCACCGCGTCGAGGTCGCCGTCCAGGACCTGGTCCAGGTTGTAGGCCTTGAAGCCGACGCGGTGGTCCGAGAGGCGATTCTCCGGGAAGTTGTAGGTGCGGATCTTCTCGGAGCGGTCGACGGTGCGGACCTGGCTGCGGCGGGCGTCGGCCGCTTCCCGCTCGGCTTCCTCCTGCGCCGCTGCGAGAAGCCTGGAGCGCAGGATACGCAGTGCCTGCTCCTTGTTCTGCAGCTGGCTCTTCTCGTTCTGGCAGGAGGCGACGACTCCGGTCGGAATGTGCGTGATGCGCACGGCGGAGTCGGTGGTGTTGACGGACTGGCCACCCGGACCGGACGACCGGTACACGTCGATGCGGAGGTCGTTCGGGTTGATCTCGACGTCGACCTCCTCGGCCTCCGGAGTGACGAGGACTCCCGCGGCCGACGTGTGGATACGGCCCTGGGACTCGGTGGCCGGAACGCGCTGCACCCGGTGCACCCCGCCCTCGTACTTCAGCCGGGCCCAGACACCCTGGCCGGGCTCGGTCGCGCCCTGTCCGCCCTTGGTCTTCACCGCGACCTGGACGTCCTTGTAGCCGCCCAGCTCGGACTCGGTGGCGTCGATGATCTCGGTCTTCCAGCCGACCCGCTCCGCGTACCGCAGATACATCCGTAGCAGGTCGCCGGCGAACAGCGCCGACTCGTCGCCGCCCGCGCCCGCCTTGATCTCCAGGATGACGTCCTTGTCGTCGCTGGGGTCGCGCGGGACGAGAAGAAGCCGCAGCTTCTCCGTCAGCTCCTCGCGCGTGCGCTCCAGCTCCTTGACCTCGGCCGCGAAGTCCGGGTCGTCGGCGGCGAATTCCTTCGCCGTCTCGATGTCGTCGCCGGTCTGCTTCCAGGAGCGGTACGTGGCGACGATCGGGGTGAGCTCGGCGTAGCGCTTGTTCAGCTTGCGCGCGTTGGCCTGGTCGGCGAAGACCGACGGGTCGGCGAGCTTCTTCTCCAGGTCGGCGTGCTCACCGACGAGTTCCTCGACGGCCTCGAACATCTCAGGGCTCCTGTACTGCGGATGAAGGGGGAAGGCGGGCGACCAAAAACGCCGGTCCCGGTGCGCCCTGGAAGGGGGCGCGACCGTGGACCGGCGAAATGGGGCTCGCTACTTCTTGGCAGCAGCCTTGCCGAAGCGGGCCTCGAAGCGGGCCACACGGCCACCGGTGTCGAGGATCTTCTGCTTGCCCGTGTAGAACGGGTGGCACTCGGAGCAGACCTCGGCGCGGATGGTGCCGCTCGCGATGGTGCTACGGGTGGTGAACGACGCGCCACAGGTGCAGCTGACCTGCGTCTCGACGTACTCGGGGTGGATGTCGCGCTTCAAGGTGTCTCCTAGTTTCGGGAGGGCGCCGGGTCGCTGACGCGGGGTGCGGGAGCGTGAACCGGAGCCGACGTACCAGTCTGCCAGGACTGGGGCCATCCCCCAAAACCGGGGGTACCCGTGATCTATTCCCCGAAGCTCACGAAGCGCTCACGACACCGTTGGCGTCGCCCTTGGCCGTGCCCTGCGTGGCCGACTTCGGGATCGGCCTGTCGTTCTTCAGGGCCGTCCACACCTGCTGCGCCTTCGCCTTCGCCACGATCACCCGGTTCGGGTCGGCCGGGTCGTACTGGACCGGCATCGTGACCATGTTCATGTTCTTGGAGCTGATGCCCTTGAGGCCGCTCGCGAAGGACATGAGCTTGTTGACGGAGCCCAGGTCGGAGTCGGTGGTCACCGTCTTGGTGGCCGTGTTGGCCAGGTCGTAGAGCCTCTTGGGGTTGCCGAAGAGATTGATGTCCTTGATCTGGTTGATCAGCGCCTTGATGAACGCCTGCTGGAGCTGGATACGGCCGAGGTCGGAGCCGTCGCCGACGCCGTGCCGGGTGCGCACGAGGCCGAGGGCCTGCTTGCCGGTGAGCTCGTGGGCGCCGGCCTTGAGGTTGAGGTGGCTGTCGGGGTCGTTGATGTTCTTGGTCGTGGTGACCTTGACCCCGCCGAGCTCGTCGATGAGCTTCTGGAAGCCGGAGAAGTCGACCTCCAGGTAGTGGTCCATGCGGATGCCGCTGATGGACTCGACAGTCTTCACCGCACAGGCGGCGCCGCCCGTGCCGTACGACTCGTTGAACATCACGCCGGACGCGGCGTCGTGCGTGTCCCCGTTGGTGTCGGTGCACTGGGGGCGGTCGATGAGGGTGTCGCGCGGGATGGAGACCACGCTGGCCTTCTTGTGGCCCTCGTAGACGTGCACGATCATCGCCGTGTCCGAGCGGGCGCTGCCGTCGTCGGTGCCGCCGCCGAGCTTCTTGTTGCTGCCGGAGCGGGTGTCCGAGCCGAGGACGAGGATGTTCTCGGAGCCGTTGTCGACCTTCTGCGGCCGTTCGGTGCCGAGGGCCTGGTCGATGTCGACGCTCTTGAGGTTGCCGTTGAGCTTGAAGTACAGGTACCCGGCGCCGGTGCCGCCCAGGACCACGATCCCGGCGGCCGTCCAGGCCGTGATCAGCAGGCCCTTGCGCTTGTCGCGGGGCTTGCGGCGGCGGCCCTTGGCTCGGTGGCGCGGACCTGTGCTGCCGGTCTCACCCGGTATGCCGGGCTCCGGCGTGCTCTCGGCGGACACTGTGCTCCTCGGTTCTCGTCCGGTCGGTTACCCCCTGCTTTCAGGGTCAGGCGTGGCCATTTGGCCCGTACCACACCATCGTCACCCCGTCCGGTCAGACGGGGAAACTCGGAGAAGGGTTGCACAACGGACCGTGCCCACCGCCGAGGAGCGGTGGGCACGGACCGTAGTCGGTGTGTACCGGGCAGGCCCGTCTCACCTGCTGTTTCAGCCGAAGATGTCGTACTGCGCCAAGTCCGTGCCGACCGAGATCCTTGTGGCAAAGATCTCGCTGGTGGCCTTTCCGGTGTCCTTGTAGAGGTACAGGTAGCCGCCTGAGTCGACCGAGAGCAGGTCGCCGTCGGAGCCGCGCCGGTGGATCGGGTCCTGGTAGCCGTCCCGGTCGAGGTCGGTCTGGAGGACGACGTCGACGCCGCTCCAGCTGCCCCAGGACTCGCGCGCGGCGAAGGAGCCACCCTTCGAGTCCTTCGAGTAACCGGTCGTCGTGGAGCTGTCGTCGACCCGGGGGTAGACGGCGCCTACGTACGAGGTGACCTTGGCGAAGACGCTGTACGCGCCCTCGGCGACGAAGTCCTGGACGCCCCAGGAGACGACGCCGACGATCCGGCCGTTCACGACGAGCGGCCCGCCGGAGTCGCCGTTGCAGGCGGAGGTCGTACCGCTGTCGCTGCCGCTGGCCGGCCCGGCCCGCGCCGACCATGTGGCCCTTGACGAACCCGCTGCCGTAGAAGCCCGTGCAGGTGCTGTCGGACTGGAGGGGCAGCGTGGCCGACTTCAGCGTCTCGGACACCATCCAGGGCGCCGAGCTGATGCCGGTCGTCGTGCCGCCGATGACCAGGGGACCTCTCTTGAAAAGGCCGCCCCACGTCACTGATGTGACGTGGGGCGGCCTCAACGCCCTCCAGGGGCCCAACCGCGGCCGGCGAACAGCCGCCGCTCAACGGCGACTAGTCACCGTTACCCGGCGTCGGCGTCGTCTTCTGGATCTGCATCAGGAACTCGGCGTTCGACTTCGTCTGCTTCATCTTGTCGAGGAGCAGCTCGACCGCCTGCTGCTGGTCGAGGGCGTGCAGCACCCGGCGCAGCTTCCATACGATGGCGAGCTCGTCGGGGGCGAGCAGGATCTCTTCCTTACGGGTACCGGACGCGTCGACGTCCACCGCGGGGAAGATGCGCTTGTCGGCGAGCTTGCGGTCGAGCTTGAGCTCGGCGTTGCCCGTGCCCTTGAACTCCTCGAAGATCACCTCGTCCATGCGGGACCCGGTGTCCACCAGCGCGGTGGCGAGGATGGTCAGCGAGCCGCCGTCCTCGATGTTGCGGGCCGCACCGAAGAAGCGCTTCGGCGGGTACAGGGCGGTCGAGTCGACACCACCGGACAGGATGCGGCCGGAGGCCGGGGCGGCGAGGTTGTACGCACGGCCCAGACGCGTGATCGAGTCGAGCAGCACGACGACGTCGTGACCCAGCTCCACCAGCCGCTTGGCGCGCTCGATGGCGAGCTCGGCGACCGTGGTGTGGTCCTCGGCCGGGCGGTCGAAGGTCGAGGAGATGACCTCGCCCTTCACCGACCGCTGCATGTCGGTGACCTCTTCCGGACGCTCGTCGACGAGGACGACCATCAGGTGGCACTCGGGGTTGTTGTGGGTGATCGCGTTGGCGATCGCCTGCATGATCATGGTCTTGCCGGTCTTCGGCGGGGCCACGATCAGACCGCGCTGGCCCTTACCGATCGGCGACACGAGGTCGATGATGCGGGTGGTCAGCACGCCCGGGTCCGTCTCCAGGCGGAGGCGGTCCTGCGGGTAGAGCGGGGTGAGCTTGTTGAACTCCGGGCGGCCGCGGCCGTGTTCGGGCGCCATGCCGTTGACGGAGTCGAGACGCACCAGCGCGTTGAACTTCTCGCGCCGCTCGCCTTCCTTCGGCTGACGGACCGCGCCGGTGACGTGGTCGCCCTTGCGCAGGCCGTTCTTGCGCACCTGAGCCAGGGAGACGTACACGTCGTTGGGGCCCGGCAGGTAGCCCGACGTACGGATGAAGGCGTAGTTGTCGAGGATGTCCAGGATGCCCGCGACGGGGATCAGGACGTCGTCGTCGGCGAGCTGCGGCTCGCTGCCCATCTCGTCGCGGCCGCGACGGCCACGGCGGTCCCGGTAACGACCGCGACGGCCACGGCGGCCGCCCTCGAAGTCGTCGTCGTCCTGCGGGCCGTTGTCGCGCTGGCGGTCCTGGCGGCCACCGCTCTGCTGCTGGCCCTGCTGGCGGTCCTGCTGGCGGTCCTGACGACCGCCGCCCTGCTGGTCGTCGCCCTTGCGGCGGTCGCCGCGGTCACCGCGGTCACGGTCCCGGCCGCGCTCACGGCGGTCGCGACGACGGCCCTCGCCGCCGTCACCGGCGTCACCCTTGGCGTCGCCCTGCTGGGCCTGCGACTGCGCGGGCGTCTCGGCCTTCGGCTCGCTCTTCGCCTCGGCGGCGACCGTCTCGGGGGCGGCCGCAGGGGCACCGGCGTCGGCGGTGGCGCGGCGACGGCGGCGCTCCGCCGGGGCGTCGTCTCCCCCACGTTCGAATTCGCTCGCGCGGGAGGGGCCCCCAGCCGGCTGGCCGGGGATCTCGATCTGCTGCTGGGCCACGGCCTTCTCGGCGGGGGCCTCGGTGGCCTTCTCCGCCTTCTTCGCGGCGGCGGCCTCGTCGCCCGTACGGGCCCGGGATGTGGCGCGGCGCTTCGGCTTGGTCTCGGTGGCCGTCTCGGCCTTGGCCGGGGCGGCACCTCCGCCGGCCTGCGCCTCCTTGATGACCTCGATCAGCTGGCTCTTGCGCATGCGCGCCGTGCCCTTGATACCGAGGCCGGATGCGACCTGCTGAAGCTCGGCCAGCACCATGCCCTCAAGGCCGGTACCGCGGCGCCGCCGGGAGCCGGCACCGGTGGCAGGCGCGGAGGCGTCCGTGGCGGGCGCGGCAGCGGTCTCCTCGACACGTGCGCCCATCAGATCGGTGGTGTCGCTCACGAAGGGTCCTTCCCTGGAGCGGACGTCGGCCTGTCTGGCTCGGCGACCGTTTGTGCTGTCCGGCTTCGATCCCTGGTGTACGGACCGTGCCGGGGCGGTGGTCCGCCAAAGCGGCGGAGGAAATTTCTGGTGATGACGCTTCCCAGAGCCGTGCCACTGAGTGCCTGTGTCACTCGGCTCGGTCGCGCCGGTTCCGGAGCGTGCCCGGCAAGTCGCTCAGTGCCCGCGTACGAGGTACTGCCCGCGTACGTCGTACGGAACACAGTGCGGCTTGGGAGGCTCCCGGAAGAATGTCTGTCCCGGACGGGGACAACAAGCACCTCGCCATGGTGGGGTCGGGTGCAGACTTGAGGTTAACACTACCGGATCCAACAAACATTCCCCCTCTCGAAATCCGGCAAGCGCATGTTCTTAATCGACTCAGGAGGGCGCAAGCGGCAACACGCTCGCTCCCTGCGCGTCGAGGTCGAGCCGGTTCGCGGCCCAGCCCTCGCCTGCCAGATGGGCCACCTTGTCGGCACTGTCGGCATCGGCCAGCGCGAGCACGGTGGGTCCCGCTCCTGAAATGACTGCCGGGACTCCGTCGGCCCGCAGTCGCTCCACCAGCGCGGCGCTCTCCGGCATGGCCGGCGCGCGGTACTCCTGGTGGAGACGGTCCTCGGTGGCGGGCAGCAGCAGCTCGGGGCGCCGCGTCAGGGCCTCGACGAGCAGGGCCGCTCGGCCCGCGTTGGTGGCGGCGTCGACATGCGGGACGGTGCGCGGGAGCAGACCGCGCGCGGTCTCGGTGAGCACCGGCTTTCCGGGCACGAAAACCACCGGAACGATGGAATCGGCGGGCTCCATCCTGATCGCCCGGGCGGCCCCCGCCTCCATCCAGGAGAGGGTGAACCCGCCGAGCAGACAGGCCGCGACGTTGTCCGGGTGGCCCTCGATCTCGGTGGCGAGCTCCAGCAGGGCCGCGTCGTCGAGCTTGGTCTCGCCGCCTATGGTCACGGCGCGGGCCGCGACGATGCCGGCGCAGATGGCGGCGGAGGAGGAGCCCAGACCGCGGCCGTGCGGAATGCGGTTGGCGCAGACGATCTCCAGGCCGCGCGGCTGGCCGCCCAGCAGATCGAAGGCGGTGCGCAGGGAGCGTACGAGAAGGTGCTTCTCGTCACGCGGCAGCGTCTCGCTGCCCTCACCCGCGATGTCGATGTGCAGCCCGGAGTCGGCCACCCGGACGACCACGTCGTCGTACAGCCCCAGCGACAGGCCGAGGGCGTCGAAGCCCGGGCCGAGGTTGGCGCTGGTGGCGGGGACGCGCACCCGGACGGCGGCGGCGCGGAACGCTGGACCGGCCATCGCTTGATGACTCTCCTTGAGCTGCGTGATGGTCGAAGACATTCGATGACGTACGAGAACCCCTGGGGCCGCTTCCGGGCCACGGGGACGGCGCGGCACCGCGCCCCATGCGGAGGCATATGCGGCGGGCGGGTTCAGTACAGCCTATCGAAGGTAGGTTCTGTGGCGACATAGGGCGCACAGGAGGCGCACGATGCGTGTCGTATGCCCCCTGTGCACCCACGGTAGGGAAATTCCCCAGGCGAGCGCCCTCTTACTCGCGTGCGCGAGTCCCGTACGACGGGGTGGGCACCGCCATGACGGGGTGCGGCGTCGCCTACGCCAGCCCGAGCCGCTCGGCCGCCGTCGCCGCGTCGACCGGGACGGTGACGGGCTGCGGGGCGCCGGCGACGGCCCAGTCGGGGTCCTTGAGGCCGTTGCCGGTGACGGTGCACACGATGCGCTGGCCCGGGTCGACCTTGCCCTGCTCGGCGGCCTTCAGCAGACCGGCGACGGACGCGGCGGAGGCGGGCTCGACGAAGACGCCCTCCTGCGCGGCCAACAGGCGGTAGGCGCGCAGGATTTCACGGTCCGTCACCTCGTCGATGAAGCCGCCGGACTCGTCCCGCGCGGCGAGCGCGTACTGCCAGGACGCGGGGTTGCCGATGCGGATGGCGGTGGCGATGGTCGACGGGTCCTTGACGACCTCGCCGCGCACGATGGGCGCTGAGCCGGAGGCCTGGAAGCCCCACATGCGCGGGGTCTGCCGGGAGACGCCGTCGGCGGCGTACTCCGTGTAGCCCTTCCAGTACGCGGTGATGTTGCCCGCGTTGCCCACCGGCAGAACATGGATGTCGGGGGCGTCGCCCAGCATGTCCACGATCTCGAAGGCGGCCGTCTTCTGCCCCTCGATACGCACCGGGTTGACCGAATTGACCAGCGCCACGGGGTAGTTGTCGCTCAGGTCGCGGGCGAGCGTGAGGCAGTCGTCGAAGTTGCCGTCGACCTGGAGGATCTTCGCGCCGTGGATGAGGGCCTGGCCCATCTTGCCGAGCGCGATCTTGCCCTGCGGGACGAGGACGGCCGACACCATGCCCGCGCGGACGGCGTAGGCCGCGGCGGAGGCCGACGTGTTGCCGGTGGAGGCGCAGATGACCGCCTTCGCGCCCTCCTCCTTGGCCCGCGTGATGGCCATGGTCATACCGCGGTCCTTGAAGGACCCGGTGGGGTTGGCGCCCTCCACCTTGAGGTGGACCTCGCAGCCCGTGCGCTCGGAGAGCACCTGCGCGGGCACGAGGGGCGTGCCGCCCTCGCGGAGCGTCACGACCGGCGTGGTGTCGGAGACGGGCAGCCGGTCCCGGTACTCCTCGATGATTCCGCGCCACTGGTGGGTCATTGCTGGTTACTCTCCTTCAACCCGCATGATGCTGGCGACACCCCGCACGGTGTCGAGCTTGCGCAGCGCCTCGACGGTGCCGTTCAGGGCCGCGTCGGACGCACGGTGGGTGACGACGACGAGGGAGGCGTCGCCGACCCCGTCTTGTCGACCTTGCTGGCGAACCGTATCGATCGAGACACCGTGCTCCGCGAACACGGTCGCCACCTGGGCGAGAACACCCGGTTTGTCCGCCACGTCGAGGCTGATGTGATAGCGCGTGACGACGTCGCCCATCGGCGAGACGGGCAGGGCGGCATACGCCGACTCGCCGGGCCCCGTTGCCCCGCTGAGCCGGTTGCGACAGACGGCGACGAGGTCGCCGAGCACGGCGGACGCGGTCGGGGAACCGCCCGCGCCGGGGCCGTAGAACATGAGCTGACCGGAAGCGTCCGACTCCACGAACACGGCGTTGTACGCGCCGCGCACGGAGGCAAGCGGGTGGGTCAGCGGGATCATGGCGGGATGCACGCGCGCGGTGACCGACGCCCCGTCCTTGGCCCGCTCGCAGATGGCGAGCAGCTTGATGGTGCAGCCCATCTCCCTGGCGGAGGCGAAGTCGGCCGCGGTCACCTCGGTCATGCCCTCGCGGTAGACGTCGTCCAGACGCACGCGCGTGTGGAAGGCGATGCCGGCGAGGATGGCTGCCTTGGCGGCGGCGTCGAAGCCCTCGACGTCGGCGGTCGGGTCGGCCTCCGCGTACCCCAGGGCGGTGGCCTCGTCGAGGGCCTCCTGGTACCCGGCGCCCGTCGAGTCCATCTTGTCGAGGATGAAGTTCGTGGTCCCGTTGACGATGCCGAGCACCCGGTTGACCTTGTCGCCGGCGAGGGACTCGCGCAGCGGCCGGATCAGCGGGATGGCGCCGGCGACGGCTGCCTCGTAGTAGAGGTCGCGGCCGTGCTGCTCGGCGGCCGCGTGCAGGGCGGCGCCGTCCTGGGCGAGGAGCGCCTTGTTGGCCGAGACGACGGACGCGCCGTGCTCGAAGGCGGTGGTGATGAGGGCGCGGGCGGGCTCGATCCCCCCGATGACTTCCACCACGACGTCGATGTCGCCGCGCTTGACCAGGGCGGTGGCGTCGGTGGTGACGAGCGCGGGGTCGATGCCCTCACGGACCTTGGAGGGCCGCCGTACGGCCACGCCCGCGAGCTCCACGGGTGCTCCGATCCGGGCGGCGAGGTCGTCGGCGTGCGTCGTCATGATGCGCGCCACCTCTGAGCCGACAACTCCACAGCCCAGCAGCGCCACCTTCAGCGGACGCGTACGCATCATCCGACCTCGTTTCCTAATACCGTCTACGGTTGCACCAGTCTCACTCACCGGACGGGACTTTCTGCCCTTCGTCCGGATCGTGAGACATCGATTTCATTTGTACCGGGGTGGATGACAGGAGATCTTCCACCCCGGGTCCTGCTCCGCCGTTACCCGACGTCGAGACGCAGGAGGTCCTCCTCCGTCTCACGGCGGACGATCACCCGGGCCGCGCCGTCGTTCACGGCGACGACGGGCGGGCGGAGCACATGGTTGTAGTTGCTGGCCATGGACCGGCAGTAGGCACCCGTGGCCGGTACGGCGACGAGGTCACCCGGTGCCAGGTCGGCGGGAAGGAACGCGTCCTTCACGACGATGTCCCCGCTCTCGCAGTGCTTGCCGACGACGCGGGCGAGCATGGGCTCGGCGTCGCTCGTCCGGGACACCAGGGCGACGCTGTACTCGGCGTCGTACAGGGCCGTACGGATGTTGTCCGACATGCCGCCGTCGACGGAGACGTACGTCCGCAGTCCGTCGAGCGGCTTGATGGTGCCGACCTCGTAGAGCGTGAAGGCGGTCGGCCCGACGATGGCCCGGCCGGGCTCGACGGAGATGCGCGGGGTCCGCAGTCTGGCGGCCTCACACTCACGGGTGACGATCTCGGTGAGCGCCTTGGCGATCTCGTGGGGTTCGCGGGGGTCGTCGTCGCTGGTGTACGCGATACCGAGCCCGCCCCCGAGGTCGATCTCGGGAAGCTCGACGCCGTGCTCGTCGCGGATGTCCTTGAGCAGCCCGACGACGCGGTGCGCGGCGACCTCGAAGCCGGACATGTCGAAGATCTGGGACCCGATGTGGCTGTGGATCCCGATGAGCTCCAGCCCGTCGAGCTTCAGCGCACGCCGCACGGCCTCGGCGGCCTGTCCCCCGGCGAGCGGGATGCCGAACTTCTGGTCCTCGTGGGCGGTGGCGATGAACTCGTGCGTGTGCGCTTCCACGCCCACGGTGATCCGGATCTGGACCCGCTGCCGCTTGCCGAGTGCCTGCGCGATGTGGGCGACGCGGACGATCTCCTGGAAGGAGTCGAGGACGATACGGCCCACGCCGGCCTCGATGGCACGGGTGATCTCGTCGACGGACTTGTTGTTGCCGTGGAAGGCGATGCGGTCGGCGGGCATGCCGGCGGTCAGGGCGGTGGCGAGCTCACCCCCGGAGCACACGTCCAGGTTGAGCCCTTCCTCGTGCAGCCACCGCACGACGGCACGGGACAGGAACGCCTTGCCGGCGTAGAAGACGTCGGCGTCGGCCCCGAAGGCACCGCGCCAGGCCCGGGCGCGGGCCCGGAAGTCGGCCTCGTCGAGGATGTACGAGGGGGTGCCGTGCTGTTCGGCGAGGGTCTTCACGTCGATGCCGCCGACGGTGACGACTCCGTCGGCGTCGCGGGCGACGGTCTGGGCCCACACCTTGGGGTCGAGGGTGTTGAGGTCCGCGGGCGGGGCGGAGTAGTGACCCTCGGGAAGGACGTCGGCGTGACGGGGCCCGGCGGGATGTGCGGAACGGCTCATGACTGTCGTGTGCTCTCTCAGAGGTGATCGGGTGCGTCGATGCCGAGCAGGGACAGGCCACCGGCCAGCACCGTCCCGGCGGCTTCGGCGAGCGCGAGCCGGGCACGGTGGGCGGCCGAGGGTTTCTCCGCGCCCCGGGGCAGGACGGCGGGCACGAACGCGAGCACGGCATCGGCGACGGTGACGAGGTGCCGGGCGAGACGGTCGGGAGCCTGGTGGGCAGCCGCCCGGGCCAGGACGCGGGGGTGATCCGCGAGCAGGGCCACGACGTCATGCCGTACGTCCCCGGGCTCGGCGTCGAACCCCAGGTCGGCGGCGTTGCGGCTGAGGGCCCGAGTACGGGCGTGGGCGTACCGGACGCGGAAGAGGGGGTTGCCCTCGCACTGGACGAGATGATCGTCGCTGATCCGGGGCCGGTCGTGACCGGCGGGGTGGAGCAAGGCCCAGCGGGCGGCGTCGCGGCCGAGCGGGAGGGGGTCGGCGGGCGCCGGCACGGGCCGTACGCCGACTTCCAGGGGGGCCGGTGCCCCGGGCCTGCCGTGGGCATCGACGCGCACGCCGAGCACGGCCTCCCACTCCGGCTCGGGCCGGGCCTCGCAACTGGTACGGACGAGGGCGCCCTGGGAGCGCAGCAGTCGGGCGACGGCTTCCATGACGACGACGGCACGGATCTCGTGGGCACAGTGCAGCTGCCGGATCTGCCCGTGGAGCCCGTGGGGCTCGGGGTGGCGGTCGGAGCTGTGGGGCGGGCGAGGTTCGTGCGGCGGGCGAGGCCCGTCGGTGAACCCGTACCGCGTTCCGCGCCGCAGGATCTCCTCGACCAGGGCCGCGGGCGCGGTGTCCAGCAGGCTGATGTTGATGAATCCCGGCCCGGTGACGACGACGTCGCCGACGCCGTCCGCGTCGGCGAGGTGCGGCCGCAGGATCTCCGCGACACGCAGCGACGGTTCTCCGGCCGGGCGGGCGAGCTGCAGGGCGATGTTGGTGGCGTAGTCGCCACAGCCGCCGGGGCCGGGAACGGTGACCACGGCACGCTCCGGCACGGTGACGCGCAGCTCCCCCTCGTCGACAGCACGACGCACCGCGCACAGCACGGTACGGGAGAGCTCGACGGGGGTCACGGGACAAGCGTAGGGGAGGAAGGGGGCGGGTATGCGAATGGGTTTGGGCGGTCCCGGGATGTGGACGGCGTGGGGTGGCGGGGCCGGTAAGGGGCGGTGCGGACGGCGCGGCGTGGTGGTGGGCCGGGGAGAGGTGGCCGAGGGGAGCGGCGCGGTGTCAGCCGCCGGTGCGCCCGGCGGCCTCCCCGGCCGCACCGAGGACGCCCCCGACGACGGCCGCGCTGGTGTCCCGGTCCCTACCCCTGCCCCTGTCCGCCGCGCTGTCCGCGCCCCTGCCCTCTCCCCTGCCCTCTTTCCCGCCTTCGCGCTCGCCGCTGCGATCCCCGCTCCGTCCTCCGTTCGGGTTCCGCTCGATCAATCGCCGTACGAGGCTGACGAGTTCGGCCGGCTCGAAGGGCTTGGCGAGGAAGGCGTCGACGCCGACGTCGACGCCGGTGTCGACCTCGTACTGGGTACAGGCGCTGACGATCGCGAGGGGAAGGTCGCGGGTACGGGGGTCGGCGCGGAGGCGCGCGGCGGTACGCAGACCGTCGAGGCGGGGCATGACCACGTCCAGGGTGATCACATCGGGGCGCACCTGATGAACGACTTCCAGACACTCGGCACCATCGGCCGCGGTCACCACCTCAAGCCCCTCCAGCTCGAGATTGACCCTGATCAGCTGCCGGATGACCTTGTTGTCGTCCACAACAAGCACCCGGCCCGACGCGCCTGGCACAACTCGAGAGTAGGTCGGGACCGGCCACCGCGTCCGGCTTTTGCCCACTTCCACCCCGCGCGAGGGACCCACCCCAGGTCACGCCGGGTGCCACGGCCCCGGAAACCCGTTCATGAACACCCTCCAAGAGCTGGTAGGGTTCTACCCGTCGCCGCCAAGCAAGGCGCCCGACACGCCCCCGTAGCTCAGGGGATAGAGCAACGGCCTCCGGAGCCGTGTGCGCAGGTTCGAATCCTGCCGGGGGCACCTTGTATGAGGTGCCCAAAGACCCCGTCATCAGCGGAAACGCTGAGTGCGGGGTCTTCGCGTATGTGCGGGCGGGTGCCGCCTGGAGCGGCTGTCGGGTCACCTCATGTGGTGCTGTCCGGCCCGTCCGAGCTCGGGCTCACGCGAGCGAGTGGGTACTCGACTCGGTTCTGCCGGCGTTCACCGTCCCAGACGATGAGTTGGACATCTCGTAGCCGCGTCCTGGGTGAAGCGTGCCCGGCGAAGCTGCCGGAGAGTTCACGGTGGACCTGGGCGTCTATGCGGTCTCGTGCACGAACGGGTAGAGCACGGTGACATGGGCGGGGAATCCGGCCCGTACCAGCGGATCGGTTTCGGGGATCCTGATGGTGAACGTCGGCGTACGACATCCGCCGCCCGCTGACACCGACCGGGACCAACCTGCTGGGCCTGGTCAAGCACGCGGCGTGCGTCGAGTTCGGCTACCTGGGCGACACGTTCGGGCGGCCGTCCGGCGAGCAGCTCTGGTTCGGTCTTCGTGGCCCGCCGCCGGCTGCACGTGGCGGTGGTTGCCGCTGCGAGGACGTCACAAAATCCTTCGCGTCTGATCGTCTCGCCCAGTACGGTCTCGACCGTGATCCCGCTGCCGGGAGGCTTGGTGCTCCCCGCGCGGCCGCCCTGACAGTTCCCACGCCGAGAGCAGGTTTCGTCCATGGCATGTCGCATCAGTGAACTCGTGCTCGGTTGCCGTGATCCCGAGGTGCTGGCGCGGTTCTGGTGCGAGGTCCTGGACTTCGTGGTGCTCGACCGGGAAGAGGACGGCACCCTTGAGATCGGGCCGCGCGAAGGGTTCGGCGGGCCGCAGCCGACGATCATCCTCAGCCGCAGGGACGAGCCGGAGCAGGGGAAGCCCCGGCTGCACATCGACGTCAACGCAACCGACCGCGATCAGGACGCCGAGCTCGAACGCCTGCTGAAGCTCGGGGCGCGCCCGGCCGACATCGGGCAGACCGGCGAGGAGCAGTGGCATGTTCTCGCCGACCCCGAGGGCAACGAGTTCTGTCTGCTCAAGGCCCGCCTCAAACCGCTCTGACGGGTCAGGACTCAGCGGATCGCAAGACACGGCGTCCGACGTCGCCGAGGCGCGCGGCGGCCGTTCACCTTGTCAATGGAAGTCATGCCGTTGATGGTGTGCCGCCTGCTGGTTCCGGTGGGTCGTCTCCCCCTCGGGAAGGAGTTCCGCCGCCTGGTGCTGGGTGTGTGCGGCCGCCATCTGCGCTTCCGCCACGGCGTCTCCGCGTTCGCGCACGAGGTCTTCATAAATCGGCAGGTGATCGTTTTCGGTGCGAGTGCGTGTCATAGCGCCGGTCCTTCCGGTGGGTAATGCCGTCAGGCCCGGTTGATTCGGGCGGCGATTCCGTGCCCGAGAAGCAGATAAAGGGCGGCAGGAAGACCGTAATTGAGGATGACGCGTAGGCCTTCCGTGTCCATCGTGAAAATGTCCTGTGCCCATCCTCCGAGCCAGTTCGCCGCTCCGCGCACGAACTCCACGAACACGTTCGCCTGATTCGCGTCGAGCAGGTACAGCACGATCCACAGGCCGAGCAGACCGGCCGAGACGTCGGCGATCGTGCAGATGGTGAGGGCGGCTCTTCGGCCGGCGTCCGGGTTCCGCCGGGAGCGGTCGGGGCCCGTGGGCTGGTCGTACGGCTGATATCCGGAAACCGGGTCGGTGTTCACGAGAAATCCGATCTGACGCGTGGCTGGGCGGACTGGTTCGGACTGGTTACCCCGGGAGCCGAATACGGCCTCTGAGGCGACCCGCTTCTTCCTTCACCTAGTCCTGCGCCACGCTCTCGTGACCGTGTTACACCCACCGGTCGGGTCGCCCCAAATATGGCGGCCTATTCGGGCACTTGCCCAAATGTTCACTCGCTGCGGCACATGTGCGGATGCAGTGCCGCGGTGGAATCCGGATCAGTCCTGCCGGTCGGTTCGGAGCATCGCCCAGACCGTCTTGCCCGAGGGCTGGCGCCGCGTCCAGCCCCAGTGCTCGGACAGGGCGTCGATGATGCGCAGCCCGCGGCCGTGCTCGTCGAAGGGGTCGCTCGTGTGCGGATACACCGGCGGGTGGTCGCTCGGGTCGGCGACCGCGCAGACCAGGTGGGCCGGGCGGCGGAGGCTGAGCTTCAGCCAGATCTCGGCCTCGCCGCAGGACGAGGGGCGGGCCGCGGAATGCGGTGCGGCGTGCAGTACGGCGTTGGCGAGCAGTTCGGCGACCACCGTGAGGGCGTCCGCGCGGCAGTGGTCCAACGCCCAGTCGGCAAGCGTGCGACGGACGAAGTCGCGGGCCTGGCCGCAGCCCTGTTCGGCGCCGACCAGGCGCAGGGCGACGGAGCGGGGCGAGGTGCGCGGGGGTTCGGTCCTGGTGAGCCGGGCCGCCGCCGGGGCTCCGGGGCGGGCTCCCGGTGGCACCGCCAACCCCGCGGAGGAGGCAGTGCTGCCGGGCAGCCGAAGCCCTTCGTACGCAGGTAAGGACACAACGTCTCCCTGATACACGGTCAGGACGGGGCGTCCGCACTGCCGTTGACGCCACGGACTATTATCCACGCCGACGGCGCCTCCGTGCAATTTCACGGGAAATTGCGCGAACGGTGTCGGCGCAGAGCACGTGGTGCGCTCCGGGCGCGGAAGCGTCGGGGCGCGCGCGTGGCGGAACGTGAGCAAGGAGAGTGCAGTGGCGACAGCACCGAACGGCGTGCGGGCAAGCTCGTTGGGCGTCCGCTGGACCAAGAGCCGGCACAGCAACGCCGAGGGCAACTGCGTCGAGGTGGCCCCCCTGGGCGATGGCAGCATCGCGATGCGCAACTCCCGCGACCCCGACGGACCGGCCCTCGTGTACACCCCGGCCGAGATCACCGCGTTCCTGGCGGGCGCGAAGGAGGGAGAGTTCGACCACCTCGTCTGACCTGTTCGACCACCTCGTCCGACCCGCGGGTGGGACGGGTCCGCCGCGCGGGAACGGAAGGCCGGCGGGGAGCGAAACGCCGCCGCGAAGCGGAAGTTGAGCCCCCCAGTTTCCGCGGTTCCGGCGGCACGAGGCGGCGGGATGCGATAATGCTGTCTGTCGTATGCCGGTCTACGGGGAGTCAGGATGTCCGCCGAGTCACCTCGCATCTCCCGCCTCGAGCCGTATCTGAACCGGACCGAACCCGCGCCGACCCTGCTGAAGATGCTGGTCGGCGTCCAGCTGGCGGGTATCCGCGAGGACGTGGGCCTCTCCCAGGACCAGGCGGCTCGCGCCGTCGGGTTCAGCCCGGCGAAGTTGTCGCGCATCGAGGCGGGCAAGGGCCGTCGGCCGCCCACGGAGGCCGACATCCGCAAACTGCTGGAGCGGTACGGGGCCGCGGAGTACGAGGCCTCGGTCCTGCTCCAGTTGCTGCAGCGCGCCGGTGAGCCCGGCTGGTGGCAGCGCTACGACAAGCGGCTGATGCCGGAGTGGTTCGACCGGCTGGTCGGGCTTCAGGAGGCCGCGACGGCCATCCGTACCTTTGAACTCCAGTACGTGCCCGGCCTGTTGCAGACCGAGGACTACACCCGGGCCGTCGTGGAGCGCGGGCTGCCGACGGCGCCCGGCCGTGAGGTGCAGCGGCGTGTGGAGCTGCGGACGCGCCGGCGGGAGCTGTTGCACCGGCCGGAGGCGCCGCAGCTGTGGGCGATCGTCGACGAGTCGGTGCTGCTGCGCGTCCTGGGCAGCCGTGCGGTGATGCGGGCGCAGCTGGAGCATCTCGTGGAGATGGCGCAGCGGCCCCATGTGACCGTACAGATCGTGCCCCTGGACGTGACCAACGCCTCCGCGCCCGCGATGCCGATCACCTATCTCCGGTTCGGCGGCGCCGATCTGCCCGACATCGTCTATCTGGAGCACATCAAGAGCGCGGCCTTCCTGGAGGACCGCGACGAGACCGAGGAGTACCGCCTCGCCCTGGACCGGCTGGGCGACGAGGCCCTCAACCCGCGCGAGTCCCTGAGGCGGCTGCGCGAGACGATGGAGCGGTACTCCCCGACGGCGTGAGCGCTCCTAGGGGAGCCGGCCCACGCCGCCGAACTCGATCCACTCCTGGGTGAGCTGACGCGGTGCCACCTCGGTGTCGGGGCGCCAGGTGGAGACCTCCACCAGCCCGGGTTCGAGGATCTCCAGCGCCTCGAAGTACTCCGCCACGTCCTTCGGCTCGCGCACCCGGCCCCAGTGTCCCTGGGTCGCCTGGTCCATGAAGTCGGTGACGAACTTGCGGACCTCGGCGTCCTCGCTGACCAGCTGGCACATCACCATGCAGCTGCCGGGCGCGAGCCGTTCGCGCACTCGGCGGGCCACGGCCAGCGGGCCGTCGGTGTCGCTGTCGGGGATGCAGTGGAACACCGAGTTGAAGAGGACGGCCACCGGCTGCGAGAAGTCGATCAGGCGCTCGGTGTCGGCGTGGGCGAAGATGGCGTCGGTCTCGCGCATGTCGGCGTGGATGACGGCCGTGTTCTCGTTCTGCTCCAGCAGGGCGCGGCCGTGGACCAGGACCATCGGGTCGTTGTCTACGTAGACCACGCGCGAGGACGGGTCGACGGTCTGCGCGACCTGGTGGACGTTGTTCTGGGTGGGCAGGCCTGAACCGTGGTCGAGGAACTGCCGGATGCCGTAGTCCTCGGCCAGCGTCCGGACCACCCGCTGCAGGAAGCGGCGGTTGTTCAGCGCGAGGGCGCGGGTGCTGGGGACGACCTTGTCCAGCTCCTCGCAGGCGGCTCGGTCGGAGGCGTAGTTGTCCTTGCCGCCGAGGTAGTAGTCGTACATGCGCGCGGCCGTCGGAATCGTGGCATCGATCGACGTGGACAGCTGCTTTCCAGGCTCCATCGTTTCCCCCAGTCACAGGGCCGGCCGAGGAGATCACCTCGCCGACAACACATCCTAGGGAGGCGGCAGTTGCTCCGGCCAGTCCATCGGTCAACCGCCTGGTGAACCACCACTGGGGAGTGGCCCCGTCGCGTGCCGGGGCGTCGTCGGTCAGGCTTCTGGGACGCCTTTCATGATCAGGGCTGCGCCGGGCGTGACTTCGAACTAAGGTTCTCGTTCGAAAGCCACATTCGACGGGGGTACGCACGTGGCCGATTCAGCGCGCTCGCTGGACGAGACCGCGCGGCACGGGGGGAAAGCCGGCCGGTTCAGCGGCATGGGTCCCTTCATGCTCGTGTGGAGCGGGCAGGCGATCTCCCTGGTGGGCAATTCCGTCCTGCGGTTCGCCTTTGTCTTCGAGACCTGGTCGGCCACCGGCCGGGCCACCGCGCTGACCACTCTGTCGCTGTGCGCGCTTCTCCCGCAGGTGCTGCTCAGCCCGCTCGCCGGGGCGTTCGTCGACCGGGTCAGCAGGCGTACGGCGCTGCAACTCGCGGACGGGGGCGGCCTGCTGATCGTGGCGCTGCTCAGCGTCCTGCACTTCACGGGCGGGCTGCGCACCTGGGAGGTCTACGCGGCCGTCATGCTGCTCGGCTCCGCCGCCGCCTTCCAGTTCCCGGCGCTGGGCGCCGCCGTGCCGTTGCTGGTGGACAAGGGGCAGCTCCAGCGGGCCAACAGTCTGCTGGCGAGCGCCAAGAGCACGGCGGATGTCGGCGGTCCCGCGCTGGGCGGGCTGCTGGTGGCGTTCTCCGGGCTCGGTTTCATCCTGGTCGCCGACCTGGTGAGCTTCGCCCTCGCGCTGGCCGCCGTCCGGGTCGTACGGATGCGAGGGGACACCGGTCCCGCGAAGAAGGCGGCGGGCGGGCCGCGCAAGCGGCTCACCGCCGAGGCCCTGGAGGGGATGCGGTTCCTCTTCCGGTATCCGAGCCTGCGGGATCTGATGCTGGCCTTCTGCGTGGTCAACCTGGTCATGGTCTTCGGATTCGCCGCCGTACAGCCCATGGTGCTGGCCCGGTCCGGCGGCGAGACCGCGGCGCTGGCGAGCGTCAACACGGCCATCGGGGTCGGCGGGGTCGCGGGCGGGCTGTTGATGGCGGCGTGGAACGGGCCGAGGAACCGGGCCCGGGGCATGCTGCTCGGGATCATCGGCATGTGCCTGTCCGCCCAGGTGGCGATGGCGCTCGCGGGCGGGGTGGCCGGGTGGTGCGCGGCCATTCTGGTGGGCGCGGCGCTGATGCCGATGATCAACGGCACGATGCAGGCGATCGTGCAGACCAAGGTCCCGCAGGAGTGGCACGGGCGGGTCTTCGGCGCCGTGATGTTCCTGTCGCAGCTCTCCGTTCCGCTGGCGACGGCGGTCTCCGGGCCGCTCGCCGACCATGTCTTCGAACCGCAGGCCGCGGACGGCACCGGGATCTTCGTGGTGCTGGGGCCGCTCGTGGGCGACGGGCCGGGCAGCGGCATGGCCGCCATGCTGCTGATCGCCGGTCTCTGCGGCATCGCCGTCGGGGTGCTGAGCATGACCCGGCGCACGGTACGGGAGATCGACACGCTGCTGCCCGACGTGGCCGACGACACCCCCGACCCCGCCGAAGACTCCGCGCGCCCCGGCGATCCCGAGGCGTCGGAGAACCCTGATGTCCCCGACAACCCGGACAACCCCGGGAGCAGAGAACTCGTGGAGGGCTGACCATGACCACCAATCCGTTCGAGGACGAGAACGGGACCTATCTCGTACTCACCAACGCCGAGGGCCAGTTCTCGCTGTGGCCCGACGGGATCACCGTGCCGGACGGGTGGGACGTGGCCCTGACCGCGAGCAGCCGCGCCGACTGCCTCGCCTTCGTCGAGGCCCGCTGGACGGACATATGTCCCACCCGCACGGGCGCAGACGCCTGAGATGGGGACGACGGGGGCGTTGCACGGTGTGCATGAACTCTTCGAGGAACAGGCTCGGCGGACACCCGCGGCGACCGCGCTGGTGTACGGCGGCCAACGGCTGACCTACGGCGAACTCGACGCCCGCGCCGACCGGTTCGCCGGGCTGCTGCGACGGCGCGGTGTGCGGCCGGGGGCCCTGGTGGGCGTATACCTGGAGCGGTCCGCCGAGATGGTGGTCGCCCTGCTCGGCACGCTCAAGGCCGGGGCCGGCCATGTGATGCTCGACCCGGACTTTCCGGCGGAGCGGCTGCGCGGGATGGCGGCCGACGCGGGTGTCGCCCTGGTGGTGTCCCGACGCGGCACCCGACAGCCCGTGGGCGAGGCCGAGTCGATCGCGGTGGAGGACGCCGGGCGGACCGAACCGCTCCGGCGCGGCACCGTGCGGGTACGGCCCCAGGACCCGGCCTGCGTGATGTTCACCTCCGGCTCCACCGGCCGCCCCAAGGGCATCGTCGCCTCCCATGCCGCGATCACCGGGACGCTGACCGGGCAGGACTTCGCCTCCTTCGGGGCGGATGCGGTGTGGCTCCAGAGCTCCCCGGTGTCCTGGGACGCGTTCGCGATGGAGCTGTGGGGCCCGCTGCTGGGCGGCGGCGTGTGCGTACTGCACCCGGGGCAGCGCCCCGACCCCGTGGTGATGGCCGACCTGCTCGACCGGCACGCCGTCACCTCCCTGTATCTCTCCGCGTCCCTCTTCGGCGTGATCGTCGACGAGTACCCGCGCGCCCTCACCGGACTGCGCGAACTGATCGTCGGAGGCGAGCCGTTGTCGCCCGCGCACGCGGCCCGCGCCCTGGAGCGCCACCCCGCGCTGAGGCTGAGCAACGGCTACGGCCCGGTCGAGGGCATGGTCTTCCTGAGCGTCCATCCGGTCACCGCCGAGGAGGTGCGCGACGGTGCTCCGGTACCGATCGGCCGCCCCCTGGCCGGCAAACGGCTCCGGGTGCTCGACGAACGGCTGCGGCCCGTCGCGGACGGCGAGACCGGTGAGCTGTACGCCGCCGGGGCGGGCGTCGCCCTCGGCTACTGCGGCCGTCCCGAACTGACCGCCGAGCGGTTCGTGGCCGACCCGGACGGGGCCGCCGGGGAGCGGATGTACCGCACCGGTGACCTGGTGCGGCGGCGGGCGGCGGACGGGGTGCTGGAGTACCGGGGACGGGCCGACGGCCAGGTCAAGATCCGCGGGTTCCGGGTGGAGCCCGGCGAGGTGGAGACCGTGCTGGCCCGCCATCCGGGGGTGGTCCGGGCCGCCGTCGTGGCCCGTCCCGACGCCGCGGGTGAGAAGCGGCTGATCGCCTACGTCGTCCCACGCGAGGGACGCCGGCCGCGCCCGTCCGAGCGGGAGTTGCGCGAGCACGCCGCTCGTGTGCTGGCCGACTACCTGGTCCCGGCCGCCTTCGTCGTCCTGGACGCACTGCCCCTCACGGCCAACGGCAAGCTGGACCGGGCCGCGCTTCCGGAGCCCGGCCCGATCACCGGCTCGCTCGCCTCGGCGACGGCACGGCAGCCGTCCGACCCGGTCGAAGAGGCGCTGTGCGGGCTCTTCTCCGAGGTGCTGGGGGTGGCGTCGGTCGGCCCCGAGGACGACTTCTTCGCGCTCGGCGGCAACTCGCTGATGGTGGCGCGTCTGCTGGGGCGGATCCAGCTGACGCTGGGCGCCCGGGTCGGCGTACGGACGCTGTTCGAGGGCCGGACGCCGGCGGCGCTGGTGCCCCTGGTGGCGAAGGCCAGGACGGCGGACAGGGAGGGCGCGGCAGCACAGGGCGACCGGGCCCCGGTGCCCGCACCCTTGACGAACGACGGCCCGCTGCCCCTGTCGTACGCCCAACGCCGCCTCTGGTTCCTGGACCGGGTCGACGCGGGGACGGCGTACACCCTGCCGGTGCTGGTGCGGCTGCGCGGCGAGGTCGACGCGGAGGCGCTTCGGGCCGCCCTCGGGGACGTGGCCGCCCGGCAGACAGCGCTGCGTACCGTCTTCGAGGAGCGCGACGGAGAGCCCGGTCAGCGGGTGCTGGACGGCGTCGCGGCACGCCCCCGGCTGCGGCAGGTCGAGGTCGATTCCGGTGAGCAGGCGCGAGCCGTCGCCGAATCGGCCCGGCACCGGTTCGACCTGGCCGCCGAACTCCCCCTGCACGCCGTGCTGTTCGGTGTCCGGGACCGGCCGGGTGAGCACGCGCTGCTGCTCGTGCTGCACCACATCGCGGGCGACGGCTGGTCCCTGCCCCCGCTCTTCCGGGACCTGTCGCGTGCCTACGCCGCCCGGGTCCGCGGTGTCGAGCCGCGGCTCGCCCCACTGCCCGTCCCGTACGCCGACTTCGCCCGGCGGCAGCAGGAGCGGCTCGGCTCGGCGGACGATCCGGGATCCCTCGCCGCCACCCAGCTCACCTTCTGGCACAAGACCCTGGCCGATCTCCCGGCCGGCGGCCCCCTGCTCCCGCGGCGCCCCGGGCGGCCCGCGGTACCGGGCCGGGACGCCACCACCGTCGTACGACGGCTGGACGCGGCCGCGCACGCGCGGATCGTCGAGGTGGCGCGGGCCGAGGGGGCGACGCTGTTCATGGCGTTGCACGCCGCCCTCGCCGCGGCGCTGGTGCGGGCCGGAGCGGGCGCGGATCTCGCGGTCGGCTCGCCGGTCGCGGGGCGGGGGCACGACGGCACGGTCGACGACGTCGTCGGGTTCTTCGTCAACATGCTGGTGCTGCGCACCGACGCGTCCGGCGATCCGACGGCCCGGCAGTTGCTCGCGCGTACCCGGGAGGCGGCGCTGGACGCCTTCGCCCACCAGGAGGTGCCGTTCGAGGACGTCGTGGGAGCGCTCAACCCGGTACGGCCACCGGGGCGGCAGCCGTTCACCGAGGTGGTGCTGGCGCTGCAGAACAACGCCCGCGCCGAGGTGGACCTGCCCGGTGCCGCGTCCGGCGTGGAGCCGTTGCGGACCGGCACGGCCCGGTTCGAGCTGCTGGTCGACGTCACGGACGAGTACGGGCCGTCGGGCGCGCCGGACGGTATGACGCTGGTGATCGAGTACCGGACCTCGTGTCTGGAGGCGGAGTTCGCGGCATGGCTGGCGGACGCCGTCGTCGAGGCGCTGCGAGCGGCGGCCGCCGATCCGGACGTACCGCTGTCCCGGCTCCCCCTGCCCGAACCGCCCCGGCGGGCCGACCCGACCCTGGACGCGCTCCGCGCCCCCGAGCCCCCCGCCGGCACCCCGGGTCCGGCCGGCTCCGCCCTGCGCCGGGAGATCGCCGCCGTCTGGTCCGACGTCCTCGGCGTCGAGGGCATCGCCCCGGACGACGACTTCTTCCAGCTGGGCGGCAACTCCCTGCGCGCGGTGCGGGTCGCGGCCCGGCTCACCGGCGCCGGGCGCACGGTGACGGCCGCCCAGCTGTTCACCTCCCCCACGGTCGCCGCCCTCGCCGCCGAGCTGGAGCGGGCACCGGCCGAGGCGCCCGATGCCGCCGCGCCCATCCTGCGGCGGCCGCGCGTTCCCCGGCAGCAAGGCCGCGACAGCCGTACCGACACCAGTCAGAAGGAGGTGCCATGGACCTGAGCGTGATGTTCTTCGGCGCCGACACGCCCGCCGGGACCACGGCCGGGGGCGGCGCAGCGCCGCACAGCCGGGCCTACGACGACATCCTCACCGTCGCCCGCGTGGCGGACCGGCTCGGCTTCCACGCGATCTGGACGCCCGAGCGGCACTTCCAGCAGGTGGGACAGGTGTTCCCCAGCCCGCCGGTGCTCAGCGCGGCGCTCGCCGTGGCCACCGAGCGGATCAACATCCGGGCGGGCAGCGTGATCCTGCCGCTGCACCATCCGCTGCGGATCGCGGAGGACTGGGCCGTCGTCGACAACCTGTCGCACGGCAGGATCGGGCTGTCGGCCGCGACCGGCTGGCACTCCGCCGACTTCGTCCTCGCCCCCGGCCACTACGAGGACCGCCGCGAGCGGACCCTGCGGGACATTCCGCTGCTGCGCCGGCTGTGGGCGGGCGAGGCGGCCGAGTTCACCGACGGCACCGGCGCCTCGGTCGCCGTCCTGCCGCAGCCCCGGCCCGTGCAGGACACCCTCCCCCTGTGGCTCACCAGCTCCGGCAACCCCGCGACCTGGGAGGCCGCCGGAAGCCTGCGCGCCGGGGTGCTCGGGGCGACCGTCGGGCAGAGCCGGGAGGAACTGGCCGAGCGGATCGCCCGCTATCGCGCGGCCTGCGCGGCCGCCCCCGACCAGGGCGGCACCGACGCGCACGGCCGGGTGACGCTGATGGCGCACACGTTCGTCGGCGCGGACGACGCCGAGGCGCGCCGCCTGACCGCCGTACCGCTGAAGAGGTATCTGCGGTCGTACGTACGGCAGACCACGGCGAACCGCACGGCCGACCGGGCGACGGCGGAGCTGACGGCCGAACAGACCGCGATGCTCGCCGAGTTCGCCTTCCACCGCTATCTGACCTGGGGCAGTCTGCTCGGCTCCGCCGAGACCTGCCGGAAGATGCTCGCCGACCTGCGCGAACTGGGCTGCGACGAGGTCGCCTGCTTCGTGGACTTCGGGCTCGGCCGCGACGAGGTGCTGGCCGGGCTGCACCGGCTGGCCGAACTGCGGGAGGACGTGGCGTGACGGCGACAACGGGGGCGGCCGGCGCGTCGATGGCCGAGCGGTTCAGCGCGCTCAGCGGTGAACAGCGGGTGCGGCTGATGCGGCGGCTGGTGGAGTCCGGGCAGGCGGGGCTGATCCCGGCGGTCGTGCCGCCGCGCGACGGGGACGGGCCGGTGCGGCTCAGCCCGGCGCAGGAGGACCTGTGGGTGTACGAGTCGCTGTACCCGGGCACCCCGGCGCTGAACCTGTGCTGTGCCTACCACTTCGACGAGACGGTCGAGCCGGTCGACCCGGGGCGCCTGGAGACGGCACTGACCCTGGTCCGGGGGCAGCACGACATTCTGCGGGCCCGCATCGACGGCGAACCGGGCGCGCTCACCGTCACCTTCCCGCCGGAGGAGCGTTTTCGCCTGGAGCGGGAGGACCTGCGCGGCACCGGCACCACCATCGCCGAAGCCTTCGAGACCTTCCGGCGCCGCCCCTTCGACCTCGCGGGCGCGCCCCTGATGCGGGCCCGGTTCGTCACGGTCGACGAGCGGCGCACCACGCTGATGCTGAGCCTGCACCACGTGATCGCCGACTGGTGGTCCTTCGACGTGCTGCAGGCCGAGTTCGCCGAGGTGCACCGCGCGCTGCGCGCCGGTACCGTCCCGGCCCCGGCCCGTCCCCGGATCCAGTACGCCGACTTCGCCTCCTGGCAGGGCGAGTTGGCGGAGTCCGGGGTCTTCGAGGCGCGGCTGGACTTCTGGCGCCGCTATCTCGCCGAGCCGCCGGGGCCGCTCGCCGTGCCGGGCGCCGGGAACGGGCTCGCGGAGGGCATCGCGCAGATCCCCTTCAAGGTCGACGCGCCGACCGCCGAGGCGGTACGGGCGCTGGCCCGGGAGCGCGGCGCCTCCGTCTACGTCGTCCTGATGGCGGCCTTCGCGGTCCTCGCGCACCGCCTCAGCGGCGCCGACGACCTGGTGCTCGGCACCCCGACCGCCAACCGCGCCGCCCAGGGCCTGGAGCGGGTCATCGGGTACGTCATGAACGCCATCCCGACGCGCTGGCGGATCCGCCCCGGTGACTCCTTCGCCGACGTGCTCGCCCGGTTCGCCGCGGACTTCCCCGAGCTGATGGCCCACTCCGACGTGCCCGTGGGCCGGATCGTGTCGGCGGTCGCGCCCGACCGCAGCGCCGGGCGCTCCCCGCTGTTCCAGTGGGTGTTCATGCACCTCACCCAGCAGCGCAGCGTGGCCGCTCTGCGGGAGTTCAGCGAGCCCGAGCGCATCCACACCGGTGGCGAGCACGACCTCGTCGGCATCGTCCGGGACGCCGACGACGGCACGATGGACGGCAGTTTCGAGATCCGTACGGCCCTCTTCGACGCCGACTCCGTACGGCACTGGACGGACGCCTACCTGGAGCTGCTGCGCCGCTTCACCGCCGATCCCGGGGTGCCGCTGGCCGAGGTCGGGCTGGTGCCGGAGGCCGACCGGAGCCGCGTGGCTCAGCTCGCGTCCGGCGCTCCCGCCCCGGTGCCGCGCGCCCTGCCCGACCTGGTGGCCCGGCAGGCGGCCCGTACCCCCGACGCCCTGGCGCTGGAGGCGGACGGCCTGCGGCTGACGTATGCGGAGCTGACCGACCGCGTGAACCGGCTGGCCGCCCGGCTGGCCCGGCACGGGTCCGGTCCCGGCCGCGTCGTGGCCCTCGCGCTGGGCCGCACGGCCGCCATGGTCGAGGCCCTGCTGGCGGTGCAGCGCACGGGCGCCGCCCATCTGCCGGTCGACCCGGACCATCCGCCGGAGCGCATCCGTGGGGCGCTGGCGGACGCGGCGCCGGTGCTGGTGGTGGTCGGCGGGCCCGGGGCACTGCCGGAGACGGACGTCCCGGCGCTCGTCCTCGACGACCGCGCCTATGACGAACAGCCGCTGACGGCCGTGGAGTTGGACCCTTCGACGCCCGCCTACGTCATCCACACCTCGGGCTCGACCGGCCGCCCCAAGGGCGTCGTCGTCCCGCACACGGGCCTGACGGCCCTCGCGGAGGGCCTCGTGGAGGCGCTGGCGCTGGACGCGGACAGCAGGGTGCTCCACCTGGGCTCGCCCGCATTCGACATCTCCGTGGGCGAGCTGTGCATGGCCTTCGCGTCCGGCGGCACTCTCGTCGTACCGCCGCAGGGCCCGTTGGCCGGCCAGGAACTCGCCCAGATGCTGACCGGTCGGCGGATCAGCTGTGCGCTGCTGCCGCCCTCGGTGCTGGCGACCGTGCCCGCCGGGGAGTATCCGGAGCTGCGGTCGCTGGCCTCGGGCGCCGAGGCGTGCCCGCCGGACCTGGTGGCCCGCTGGGCCGTCGACGGGCGCCGCTTCCACAACGCGTACGGGCCGACCGAGTACACCGTCGGCGCCACCGTGTCCGGCCCGCTGACCGGCGACGGCACCACCCCGCCCATCGGCTCCCCGCTGCCGGGCACGCGCGCGTACGTCCTCGACGGACGGCTGCGGCCGGTGCCGCCCGGGGTGTGCGGCGAGCTCTATCTGGCGGGGCCGGGCGTGGCGTACGGCTATCTGGGCCGGCCGGGGCAGACCGCCGAACGGTTCGTCGCCGACCCCTGCGGTGCGCCCGGCGACCGCATGTACCGCACCGGGGACCTGGCCCGGCGCCGGGACGACGGGCAGCTGGAGTATCTGGGCCGGTCCGACGACCAGGTGAAGATCCGCGGCCATCGCGTCGAGCCGGGCGAGATCGAGGCCGTCCTCACCGGGCATCCCTCGGTCGGGCAGGCGGTGGCCGTCGTACGGGAGGACCGGCCGGGCAGGGCGCGGCTCGTCGCGTACGTCGTGGGGTCCGGCGAGGGCGTGCCGGTCCCGGACGCGCTGCTGGCGTACGCCGCCGGGCGGTTGCCCGCCGCCCTGGTGCCGTCCGACGTGCTGGTGCTGGGCGCGCTGCCGCTGGCCCACAACGGGAAGCTGGACCGGGCGGCGCTGCCCGCGCCGGGGATGCGGCCGGGCGACTCCGGGCGACTCCCGGAGGGGGCCCGCGAGGTCGCTCTGTGCGGCCTGTTCGAAGAAGTGCTGGGCGTCGAACGGGTCGGCGCCGACGACGACTTCTTCCGGCTGGGCGGCGACAGCATCATGGCGATCCAGCTGGCGGGGCGGGCGTCGGGGGCGGGGCTCGGCATCTCGCCGCGTGACGTCTTCACGGCTCGTACGCCTGCCGCGCTCGCGCTGACGGCCCGGGAGGCGACAGGACTTGGCGCCGGCGACGACGCCGGTACGGGGCGCTTCCCGCTCACGCCGGTCATGCGCTGGTGGCGCGAACAGGGCGGGGACGTGGCCGCGTTCACGCAGTCGATGGTGTTCCCGGTGCCGGCGGACGCGGGCCCGGAGCGGGTCGAGGCGGCGGTGCGGGGCCTGGTGGAGCGGCACGGTGTGCTGCGGATGCGGCTGGCGGACGGGGACCTGGAGGTTCCCGGGACCGTCCCCGAGGTCGCGGTCGGCCGGGTCGAGGTGCCCGTCGGTACCGACCCGCGGGAACTGGCCGAGGAGCTGGCGGCGGCGGTGCGGCTCGACCCGGCGCGGGGGGACATGCTGCGGGCCGCCTGGCTCGACGCGCCCCTGGGGCAGCAGGGCCTGCTGTTGCTGACGGTGCACCACCTGGCGGTGGACGGGGTGTCCTGGCGGCTGCTGGGTCCCGAGCTGGCGGCGGGGCTGGCCGGGGCGCCGCTGCCGGGGAACACCGGAACGTCCTTCGCCCGCTGGGCTCGGCTGCTGGCGCGGGAGGCGGTCCGGCCCGGACTGGCGGACGTGGAGTGCGCCTGGTGGGAGCGGATGCTGACCGGCCCGGACGCGCGGATCGCGGGCGGGCGGGGTGCCGGAGCACGCCGCGCCGTGCTCGGCGTGGAGCTGACACCCGAGGTCACCGAGGCGGCGCTGTCCGAGGTGACGGCGGCCTTCCACTGCGGCGCGGACGCGGTGCTGCTCACCGCCCTGGCCGCGGCGGCGGCACGGCGGCGGGGCGCGGATCCCCGGGCGGGCACCGGTCTGCTGGTCCACCTGGAGGGCCACGGTCGCGAGGTGCTGTCCGCGCCCGCCGACATCTCCCGCACGGTCGGCTGGTTCACCACCCAGTACCCGGTCCGGCTGGACGCGGGCGGTGCGCTCGGCCCGGACTTCTGGCAACCCGCGCGGGACGCGGCCGGTGAGGCGCTCAAGCAGATCAAGGAGCAGCTGCGCGCGGTCCCGCAAAGCGGTCTCGGCTGGGGGCTGCTGCGCCACCTCAACCCGGACACGGCCCCGAAGCTGGCCGCACTGCCCGTCCCGGACCTGCGCTTCAACTACCTGGGCCGGTTCTCCGGCGGCGACACGGCCGACGGCGAGCTGCTCGGCATGGCCGCTCAGGCGCTGCCGCTCGGTCACGCGGTGGAGGTGGACGCGGTCGTGCTGGAGCAGGACGGCGGGCGGCTGCGCCTGAGCGCCGGCTTCTCGTACGCGAGCGGGGTGCTCGGCGAGGACGAGGTGCTGGAGCTGGCCCGGCTGTGGTCCGAGGCGATCGAGGTGCTGGTCGAACACGCCCGCCGGGACGGCACGGGCGGCCACACCAGCTCCGACTTCCCGCTGGTCGACCTGTCGTCGGATCAACTCGCCCTACTGGAGGGCGACTTGGAGTTCGGACTGGACGACGAGGACTACGAGTACGACGAAGAGGACGACGTGTACGACAAGGGGGACCACTGATGGGCGGCCGTATCGCGGACGTGCTGCCGCTCTCCCCCGCCCAGGAGGGCCTGCTCTTCCACGCCCTGCGCGATCCGGAGCGGCCCGACCCGTATCTGGTGCAGGCCCGGTTCCGGATCGCCCCCGGCATCACGGCCGAGGCGGTGCGGGCCGGGGTGGCCGGGCTGCTGGAGCGGCATCCGAACCTGCGGGCGTGCTTCCGGCACGAGAACGTCGACCAGCCGGTGCAGGTGATCCCGCGCGCCGCGAAGCCGTCCTGGACGCAGATCGACCGCACCGGCCGCACCGCGGACGAGACGGAGGCGGAGCTCGCCCGTCTCGTGGCCGAGGACCGGGGCCGCCGCTTCGACCCGGCCCGGCCACCGCTGGTGCGGGCCACGCTGGTGCGGCACGACAAGGGCGCCGACCTGCTGTTGACGATGCATCACATCCTGCTGGACGGCTGGTCGCTGCCGTTGCTGGCACAGGACCTCCAGGCGTTGACGCAGGGCGCCGGGATGCCGCCCGCCGTGCCCTTCAAGCAGTTCCTGATCTGGCTGAACGGCCAGGACCAGGTGCGCGCGCAGGCCGCCTGGCGGGAGGCTCTGGACGGCCTGACGCCGCCCGCCCTGCTGTCCCCCGCCGGACCGGACGGGCCCGAGGACACGGTCGACATCGAGCTGACCGCCGGGCTGACGGGGGCGATCACCCGGCGGGCGGCGGACGCCGGGGTCACCGTGAACACCGTGGCGCAGACCGCCTGGGCCCTGGTGCTGGCCCGGATGACCGGTGCCGACGACCTCGTGTTCGGCGCGGTCGTCTCCGGGCGGCCGCATGATCTGCCCGGCGTGGAGCGCATGGTGGGGTTGTTCATCAACACACTGCCGGTGCGGATCGTGCTGCGCCCCGACGAGCGCGTCGACGAGTTGCTGGCCCGCGTCCAGGACGAGCAGCTGCGGCTGGCGCCGTATCACCACGTACGGCTGTCGGAGGTGCAGCGGGCCGCCGCGGTGGGCGAACTCTTCGACACGGTCCTGGCGTTCGAGAACTTCCCCCGCGCCGAAGGACCCGCTCGCGCCGTCGAGCTGGTCGAGACGCGGGACGCGACGCACTACCCGGTGACGGTCGCCGTGGTCGCCGGGGAGCGGATGCTGCTGCGGGTCAGCTGCCGCCGGGGCATCTCCGCGGCCACCGTCGGCGCCCGGCTGGCGCACGCCCTCGACGCGCTGGCCCACGCGCACGAGACGCCCGCCGACCGGCTCGACGTCCTTCCCCCGCAGGAACGGCGGCAGTTGCTCGCCCTGGCCGAGGGGCCGGTGCGTTCGGGGCGGCCGGGGCGCGAGACGCTGAGCGTCCCCGGGCGCTTCGCCGAGCAGGTGGCACGTACGCCCGACGCGCCGGCCGTCGAGTCCGACGGCGAGGTGCTGACGTACGGCGCTCTCGACTCCGCGTCCGACGGGCTGGCGGGGCGGCTGCGGGAGGCGGGGGTGCGGCCCGGCGAGAGCGTCGCGCTGCCGCTGGCCCGGTCCGTGGCCATGGTCGTCGCCCAGCTGGCGGTGCTGAAGGCCGGCGCCTACTGTCTGCCCCTGGATCCCGAGGCTCCGGCAGGGCGGCTGGCGACGCTGGTGGAGGCGGCGGGGGTGCGGGTGGCGGTCGCGACCGGACAAGGACGACTTCCCTCCGGAATACGGGTGTTGAGCCCGAGCGGACCTGACGTCGCCGCGCCGCCCAGGCCGGCCGTGCACCCCGAATCACCCGCCTACGTGATGTACACCTCCGGCTCGACGGGCGAGCCCAAGGGCATCGTCACCCCGCACCGGGCCGTCGCCGAACTCGCCGCCGACACCCGCTTCACGGGCGGCGCCCACGAGCGGGTCCTCCTGCACAGCCCGCACACCTTCGACGCCGCCACCTACGAGACCTGGGTGCCCCTGCTGAACGGCGGCACGGTCGTGGTCGCCCCGCCCGGCCCGGTCACCCCCGACCTGCTGAAGAGGCTGCTGCCCGAGGCACGCGTCACCGCCCTGTGGCTGACCGCCGAACTCCTGCGTACCGTCGCCGAGATCGCGCCCGAGGTGCTCGGTACCGCGCGCGAGGTGTGGGCGGGCGGGGACGTCCTCGCGCCCGAGGCGGTGCGACGGGTGCGCGAGCACTGTCCCGGCACGCGGGTCGTCAACGGCTACGGCCCCACCGAGACGACGGTGTTCGCCACGGCCCACCCGGTGACGGGGGACGTCGGCGCGTCCGTGCCCGTCGGGCGGCCCCTCGACCACACCCGCGCCTACGTCCTCGATCACCTGCTGCGTCCGGTACCGGACGGAACGGTGGGCGAGCTGTACGTCGCCGGCACCGGGCTCGCCCACGGATACCTCAACCGTCCGGGCCAGACCGCGGAGCGCTTCGTCGCCGACCCGCACGGACCGCCCGGCGCCCGGATGTACCGCACGGGCGACCTGGTGCGCCGGACGGCCGACGGAGCGCTGGAGTTCGCCGGTCGCGCGGACCGCCAGCTGAAGGTGCGCGGCGTCCGGATCGAACCCGCGGAGGTGGAGGCGGCCCTGACCGGCGGCCCCGGAGTGGTGCGCGCGGTGGTCGGCGCGGCCGCGGACCCGGCCGGGGGCAAGCGTCTGGTCGCCCACCTGGTCCTGGAGGACGGTGTCACGCCGGCCGCCGTACGGGAACACGCGGCGCGGATCCTCCCCGCGCATCTGCTGCCCTCCCTGTGGTCCCGCATCGACGCCGTCCCTCTCACCGCGCACGGCAAGGTCGACCGGGCGGCGCTGCCGGACCCGGCGGCGGTCACCCCACCGTCGCGGGCGCCGCGCACCGAGCTGGAGCGCGATCTGTGCCGGCTGTTCGGCGAGGTGCTGGACGTGCCGGCGCACCCGGACACGGACTTCTTCACGGCCGGCGGCCACTCCCTGCTCGCACTGCGCCTGGCCTCCCGCATCAAGGTCGAGCTGGGCTTCCGGGTGCCCGTCCCGCGTCTCTTCGAGGCGTCGCGGCCCGCCGCGCTCGCCGACTGGCTGAACGGCCCCGGACCGAACGCGGTCGACGACAGCCTCGCCCCGCTCCTCACCCTGCGGGCGGGCAGCGCGGACCGTACCCCGCTGTTCTGCGTGCACCCGGGGTCCGGCTTCGGCTGGTGGTACCGCGGACTGGTCCCGCAGCTCGGTCCGGACCGCCCGACGTACGTCCTCCAGACGCCGGCCCTGAGCACGGGCGTTCCCCAACTGGCCGAGACCATCGGGGAGATGGCGAAGTCGTATGTCGAGCGCATCCGGGCCGTCCAGCCGCACGGGCCGTATCTGCTGATCGGCTGGTCCTTCGGCGGGCCGCTCGCCTACGAGATCGCGGTGGCGCTGCGCCGGGCCGGCGAGGAGGTCGCCCTGCTCGGCGTGGTGGACACCCTGCCCAAGCCTCCCGAGGTCGCCCGGGTCCCGCTGGACCCGGCGGTCGTGGAGGCGAAGGTGCTGAGCATGCTGCTGCGCATCACGGCGCCCGGCGCGGCCGTGCCGGCGACCCGGGCGGAGACGTTCGCGCTGGCCCGGCACGACGAGAGCCTGATCGCCGGGTTCGACGACGCGCGGACGCACGCGCTGGTGGACACCATGGCCCACCACATCCGGCTGCACCGCGCGTGGAGCCCTCCGCCCTACGACGGACGCGTGACCCTCTTCTCCGCGACCGAGGACCCGGAGGGTGTCACGACGGCCGAGAAGACCGCGGGCTGGCTGCGCGGCGCCGTCGGGGTCGACGCCCACGAACTGCCGGGCACGCACTACGACGTCTTCAAACCGCCCCAGGCGGCACGGATCGCGGCGGTCGTCGAGAAGGCGGACCGCGACGCGACGCACGAGGCGACACGGAACCGCACACAGGGGGAGCGAACCGTTGGACACAGGGACTGAACCCGCGGACACCACCGGCGCGGGGGCCGGGAACGACGAGGAGTACGAGTTCCCGACGTCGGACGCGCAGGCCCGGCTGCTCGTCCTGGACCACATGGACCCGGGCAGCGCGACGTACCACGTGCCGGCCGCCTTCGCCGTGCGCGGGCCGTTCGACCCGGCCGCCTTCGGGCGGGCCCTCGACACGCTCGTCGCCCGCCACGAGTCGCTGCGCACGGTCTTGCGCACCGGCCCCGACGGGGTGCCCCTCCAGATCGTGTCCGCGGCCGGACGGGTCGAGCCGCGCGTGGAGCGCGACGTGCCCGTGGCCGAGGTGGACGCCCGGATGCGCGCGGCCGCCGCCCGCCCCTTCGACGTGGCGGCGGGCCCGCTGTTGCGCTGCACGCTGTACGCCGTGGCCGACGGCAGCCACCGCATCCTGCTCGTCGCCCACCATCTGGTCTGCGACGGCTGGTCGCTGGGCGTGCTGCTGCGCGAGCTGTCGGCCGGGTACGAGAACGAACTCAAGGGCCTGCGCCACACCGGGCCCGAACTCGCCCTGCAGTTCCCGGACTTCGCGGCCTGGCAGCGGGAGCGCCAGGCGGACGGCGAGTACTCCGGCTCGGTCGCCTACTGGGCCGGGCGGCTGCGGGGCGCCCCCGAGACGGTCGCGCTGCCGCTGGACCGGCCGCGCGGGGCGGTCCGTACGGCGGCGGGCGGCACCGAGCGGTTGACGCTGCCGGCCCGGGTCCGCGACCGGATCGCCGAGACGGCCCGGACGCGCGGCGGTACGCCGTTCATGGCGGTGTTCGCCGCCTACGCCGCGTTCGTGAGCCGGTTGTCGGGCTCCGAGGACCTGGTGATCGGGTTCCCCGTCTCCGGCCGGGACCGCCCCGAACTCCAGGACATGGTCGGCATGCTGACCAACACCCTGGCCCTGCGGATCGACCTCTCCGGCGACCCCTCGTACCACGACCTCGTCGCCCGCCTGCGCACCGCGCTGCTGGACTCCCAGCCGTACCAGGACGCCCCCTTCGAGGCGGTCGTGAACGCGGTCGCCCCGGCGCGCGAGATCAGCCACGACCCGGTCGTCCAGGTGGTCTTCGGCTACGACGACGACACCGAGCTGACGCTGCGGCTGGCCGGTGCGGAGGTCGAGCGGGTCCATGTGGGGCTGGACACCGCGAAGTTCGACTTCCACCTCCAGGTGGAACGGTGGGGGGACGATCTCGCCGCGTACCTGATCTACCGCAGCGCGCTGTTCGAGGCGGAGACGGTACGGCGCTGGGTGCGCTGCTTCGAGACGCTGCTGGGGGGCTTGCTGGACGATCCGGACGCCCCGATGTCGACGGTCGACATGCTCCCGGAGGACGAACGGGACGGGCTACTCGCCCTGCACGACAACGCGCCCCCAAGGGGCGCGGGGAACCGCGCGACCGGCCACAACGGACCCGCAGCCGCCAGTCAACGAATTGCGGCGCCCCCGAGGGCGCACCTGGTGCCCACCCTCGTGGCAGACCAGGCCGCCGCCCGGCCGGAGGCCACCGCCCTGGTCTGCGGCGACCTACGCCTGACCTACCGTGACCTGCTGCAACGCGCCGACACCCTGGCGGCCCGCCTCCAGGCACGCGGCGTACGCCGAGGAGACCGCGTCGGCCTCCTCCTCCCCCGCGGCGCCGACATGGGCATCGCCGCCCTCGCGGTCCTGCGCGCGGGCGCCGCGTACGTACCCCTGGACCCGGCGCACCCCGCGGCCCGCCTCGCCTACATGGTCGAGAACTCGGGCACGTCCCTGCTGCTGACGGCGCGGAGGACCACGGGCCTGACCGAGACGGACGTACCGGAACTGCGGGTGGACGAGACCGCGGACGAGGTGGCTCCGGTCACCCCCGTGACCTGCACGCCCGACGACCTCGCCTACGTCCTGTACACCTCCGGCTCCACCGGCGTCCCCAAGGGCGTGGCGGTGGAACACCGCGCACTGCTCAACCTCGCGGTCAACGTACGGCCCGTGTTCCCGGTGACCGGGACGGACCGCGTCCTGCAGTTCGTGTCGTTCGGCTTCGACGTGGCCGTGTCCGACCTGTTCTTCCCCTGGGTCGCGGGTGCGGAACTGCACATCGCGCAGGAGGACGAGCGCCTCGGCGAGGCACTTCAGGCGCGGCTGCGGGACTCCCGGATCACCTACGTCTTCCTGCCGCCGTCGGCCGCGATGACGCTCCCCCGCACCCCCGGCGCCCTGCCCGAGCTGCGCACGCTCGCGGTCGGCGGCGAGGCGTGCCCGGCCGAGCTGGTCGAGCGGCTCGGCGAGGAGGGGCGGCGGATCGTCAACGCGTACGGCCCCAGCGAGGCCACGGTGTACTCGACCACGGCCGAGCTGCGCCCGGGCGAGCCGGTGGTGATCGGCCACGCGGTCCCGGGCACCCGCGCCTACGTCCTGGACCGGCGTCTGCGCCCGGTCCCGGTCGGTGTGACCGGCGAGCTCTACGTCGCCGGCGCCTCCCTGGCCCGCGGCTACTTCGGCCAGCCCGGCATGACCGCCGAGCGCTTCGTCGCCGACCCCTACGGCCCGCCCGGCAGCCGGATGTACCGCACCGGCGACCTGAGCCGCATCGACGCGCACGGCGTGCTGCACTACCTCGGGCGCGGTGACTCCCAGGTGAAGCTGCGCGGCTACCGGATCGAACTCGGGGAGATCGAAGCGCTGCTGGCGGGCCATCCCGACGTCACGATGGCCGCGGCGGCGGTGCGGGGAGAGGGGGCCGAGCAGCAGCTGGTGGGGTACCTCGTCACCACGGCCGACGTCCCGGACGGGGTGCTGCGCGCCCACCTGGCCGGGCGGCTCCCCGGCTACATGGTCCCGGAGGTCTTCGTGCGCCTGCCGGAACTGCCCCTGAACCGCTCGGGCAAGATCGACCGGCCCCGGCTCCCCGAACCGCCCTCCTCCCGGCCCGAGTTGAGCCAGTCGTACGCGGCACCGGGCAGCGCCTCCGAGCGGCGCGTGGCCCGGGTCTGGCAGCAGGTGCTGACCCTGGACCGGGTCGGCGTCCACGACAACTTCTTCGACCTGGGCGGGAACTCGGTACGGCTGCTGGCCGTGCTCGCCGGGCTCCAGGACCACCCGGAGTACCGCGACCTCACCCTGATCGACCTGTTCCGGCACCCGACGGTCGCCGCCGTGGCGGCCCATCTCGACCGTACGGCCGAGGACACCGCACCCCGTGAAGAGGCGGCCCGGCGTGGCACCGACCGCCGGGCGGCCCTGCACAAGCTCCGTTCCAGGAAAGGCACGACGCGATGACGACCGACGAAGCAGCACCGCACGACCTGGAGTCCGCGGTGGCCGTCGTGGGGATGAGCGGGCGCTTCCCCGGTGCCCCCGACCTCGACGCCTACTGGGCCAACCTGCGCGACGGGGTCTGCTCCCTGTCCGCCTTCACCGAGAAGGAGCTCCTGGCCGACGGGGCGGACGCGGCGGAGCTGCGCAATCCCGCGTACGTCGCCGCGCAGGGCCGTCTCGCGGACGCGGACCGCTTCGAGGCGGACCTCTTCGGCTTCAGCCGCACCGAGGCGGCGGCGCTCGACCCGCAGCACCGCGTCCTGCTGGAGACCGCCTGGTCCGCCCTGGAGGACGCGGGGTACGCCCCGCTGACCGCACCGTCTGCCGCCGCCGCGGCGGGCCCGCCGCGCACCGGCGTCTACGTGGGCGGCAGCCCGACCGAACACGCCCTGGCGGCCGGCACCGACCCGGCGCTCGCGGCGTCGATCGGCGCCCTCCAGGTCCGGATCCTCACCGACCGCGAGTTCCTGGCGCCGTGGATCTCCTACCGCCTGGGCCTGGACGGCCCGAGCATGACGGTCCAGACGGCCTGCTCCACCTCCCTCACGGCCGTCCATCTCGCCGTGCAGGCCCTCCTCCTCGGCGAGTGCGACGCGGCGCTCGCGGGCGGCGTGGCCATCGGCAGTGTGCGCAGGCAGGGCTATGTCCACTACCAGGGCGGGATCTTCTCCCCCGACGGCCGCTGCCGCCCCTTCGACGAGAAGGCGGCCGGCACGGTACCGGGCAGCGGGGTGGGCGTACTGGTGCTGCGCCGACTGGAGGACGCGCTGGCCGACGGTGACCCGGTGCGTGCGGTGATCCGGGGCACGGCGGTCACCAACGACGGTTCCGGCAAGGTCGGTTTCACCGCGCCGGGGGTGGCCGGGCAGACGGCCGCGATCACGGAGGCGTGGGCGGCGGCGGGGCTGGAGCCGTCGGCGGCGCAGTACGTGGAGGCGCACGGGACCGGGACCGAGCTGGGGGACCGGATCGAGCTGGAGGCGGCGGGCGCGGCCTTCGCGGGCGGCGCCGACGGCCGGATCGGCATCGGCTCGGTGAAGTCGAACATCGGGCACGCGGACGCGGCCGCCGGAGCGGCGTCGCTGATCAAGACCATCCTGATGCTGGAGCACGCGACACTGGCGCCGACGGTGGACGTCACGAGCCCGGTCGCCGGTCTGCGGGAGTCGCCGCTGCGGCTGGTGACCGAGGCGCAGACGTGGCCGAGCCGGGCGGGTCTGCCCCGGCTGGCGGGTGTGACCTCGGTGGGGATCGGCGGCACGAACGTGCACGTGGTGGTGCAGGAGGCGCCCGAGCGCGGGGCGCCCGCGCCCATCGCCGCGCACCCGCTGGTCCTGCCGCTGTCGGCCCGCACCGCGTCCCGACTCAGCGCCCTCGCCGGGCGGCTGGCGGCACGCCTGCGCTCGACGGACGCCCCGTCGGTGCCTCTGGCCGACGTCGCCCACACCCTGCGCACGGGCCGGGTCGGGATGCCCGTACGCGCCTATGTCGTGGCCGCCGACGCACGGGAGGCGGCCGACCGGCTCACGGCACTGGCCGAGGGCCGCCGCGACACCACGACCGACCCCCTGGGCGAGGCGTGGCTGAGAGGCGGGGAGGTGAGCTGGCCGGACCTCGGCGGCGACGTGCGGCGGGTGTCGCTCCCGACGTACCCGTTCGCGGGTGAGAGCCACGGCTCGCTGACCCTGCGCGGGCCCGCGACGCCGGAGCCGCAGGCCCCGCACGAACCGCACGAGCCGGCGCGGAGCGGACTCGAAGCGCGGGTGGCCGAGTTGGTGACCGAGGCGCTGGATCTCACCGGTGCCGCCGATCTGACGCAGACGTACTTCGAGGCGGGCGGTGACTCGCTGACCGCCGTCCACCTCGCCGGAAGGCTCCGCGACGAGCTGGGCGTCGACGTGCCGATCCAGCTCTTCCTCGAACCGGTCACACTGAAGGACATGACGCACCGCATCGTCGACATGAAAGAGAACGGCCACGCCGACGGCGCCCTGGACGCGCTCCTCGCCGAGTTCGAGGCGGAGTCGTGACCGTGCCGGACAGTCGGACCCGATGGCTCCGGGGCGTGAGCGCGCCCGGCGCGAGGGTCCGGCTGGTGTGCTTTCCGCACGCGGGCGGCGGGGCGGTCTCCTTCCACGACTGGGCCACGCTGACGCCACCGGAGATCGAGGTCGTGTCGGTGCAGTACCCCGGCCGCCAGGACCGGCTGTCCGACCCGTGCGCGACCACGATGGAGGAGCTGGCGGACGCGGCCACGGCGGCCCTGCTGCACGAAGTCACCGACGACCTGCCGCTGGCCCTCTTCGGCCACAGCATGGGGTCGGCGGTGGCGTACGAGGTGGCCCGCCGGCTGGAGGACGTCCCCGGCCGTACCCTCGCCCGCCTGATCGTCTCGGGCCGGAGCAGGCCCCGCGTCCCGCACGAGCAGCCGCCCTGCCCGGCCCCGACCGACCGCGAGATCCTGGACCGCGTCCGCGTCCTGGATCCCGACGGCGCCGACGTCTACGACCACCCCGACCTGCGCCCCCTGATCATGCCGTCGCTGCGCGCGGACTTCGGCCTGCTGGCGGCGTACCGCCCGGCCCACCTGCACCGGCTGGGGATTCCCGTCACGGCCTGCGGCGGCGACCGCGACCCCGCGTGCGCGGTGGAGGACCTCGCGTCGTGGTCGGACGTCACGACGAAGGGGCTGGACGTCCGGGTCTTCGAGGGGAACCACTTCTATCTCAACCCGTGGAAGCGGGAGTTGGCCGGGTTCATCGCCTCGCACCTGCTGTGAGGCGGCCGCGGTGGAGCGGCCGCTTCGAGACAGCCCGCCTTCCGCATGTGCACGCCATGAAAAAGCTGGGCATGTTTCCCCTTCAACAACCAGAGGGGACATGCAGATGAGCGTGGCCGCCGCGTCCCAGCCCCGCAAGGTCGTCGTCACCGGACTCGGGGCGGTCACGCCGCTGGGCGTCGGGGTCGGGGAGTTGTGGCGCGGGCTGCTCGACGGGCGGCACGGGATAGGAGAGCTGGAGGGGGAGGAGTTCGCCGGGCTGCCCGTGCGGGTCGCCGGGGTCGTACCCGTGGACCCCGGCGAACTGCTGCCCAGGCCGGTGGCCCGGCGGATGAACCGGGCCGCGCGCTTCGGGGTGCTGGCCGCCCGGGAGGCATGGGTGGACGCCGGGTTCACCGAGGGCGGCACACGGCAGAGCGGGGTCGATCCGGAGCGGGTGGGGGTCAGTCTGGGCGCCATCCTCGGGGACGCGTCCGTACTGGTGGGCGGGGACCGGAAGTTGCGGGAGCAGGGGCCGCGGGCCGTCTCGCCGCTGACCACGCCGATGACCGTGCCCTCGCAGGCCGCCTCCCAGATCTCGCTCGACCTGCATGTCACCGGCGAGGCCAGGACCGTGACGAGCGCCTGCGCGTCGGGGACGGAGGCCATAGGGCAGGCGATCGACCGCATACGGTACGGGCAGCTCGACGTCGCTCTCGCGGGCGGCGCCGAAGCGGTCGTCACACCGGCGATCATGGCGTCCTTCGCGGCGATGCGGGCGCTGGCCGACGGGGATCCCTCGAAGGGCTCCCCCTCCCGGCCCTTCGCCAAGGACCGGAACGGGTTCGTCAACGGCGAGGGCGCCGGGATCCTCGTACTGGAGGCGGAGGAGCACGCGCGGGCCCGTGGCGCCCGGATCTACTGCGAGGCCGCGGGCTGGGGCCTGTCCGCCGACGCCCACCACATGGCCGCCCCCGACCCGTCCGGCACCGGCGTCGCGCTCGCCCTGCGACGGGCGCTGCGGGACGCCGGGGGCGAGGTCGGAGACGTCGTCCATGTGAACGCCCATGCCACGGCGACGATCGAGGGCGACCTCGCGGAGGCCGGGGCGCTGCGGGCGGTACTCGGGCGACGGAGGGTCCCCGTCACCGCGCTCAAGGGGCACCTGGGGCATCTGCAGGGGGCCGCGGGCGGGGTGGAGGCCGTCGCCGCCGTACTGACACTGCATCACGGGGTGGTGCCGCCGACCGTGGGGACCGGGGAGGTCGACGACGCGATCGACCTGGACGTGGTGCGGGGAGCACCGCGCGCGTTGCCGGCGGACGGGGACCTGGTGCTCAGCAACTCGTTCGGGTTCGGCGGTCACAACGCGGTGTTGGCGTTGCGGCGGACGGCTGGAGGCGCTGACCGGTGAGGCCGGCCGGGGCGGGGCGTGGTGGGGCCGGGTGGGGCGAGGCCCGGTGAGCGATCGCGCGCGGCGGGTCAGGCCGAGCGCTTACGGACCGTGGCCTTCTTGGCCGTCGTCTTCTTCGCCGTGCTCTTCGCCGTGCTCTTGGCGGTGCTCTTTGCGGTGCTCTTCGCCGTCGTCCTCTTCGCTCCCTGAGCCGTCTTCGACGTCGACTTCTTCGCGGACGCCGTCTTCTTCGCCGCGGTCTTCTTCGTCGCGGTCGACTTCTTGCCGGACGTCTGCTTCGGTGCCGCTCGGGACGTCTTGCTCCGGGGCATGCGCCGGACCTCCGCCTCCTCCTCCGGCTCCTCGCCGCGCGACTCCTTCGCCGCCCGGACGCTCTTCTCCAGGGCCGCCATCAGGTCGAGGACCTTGCCGGACTTCGCCGGTTCGGGAGACTCCGGCGGGGCCTCGCCGGCCGCCTTCGCGGCGACGACCTCCTCCAGGGCCTCGCGGTAGGCGTCGTGCAGCTCGTCGAGCTCGATCTCGCCGAGGGTGTCCATCAGGGCGTCCGCGAGGTCCAGCTCCTTGTCGTTCACGGTGACATGCGTGTCCGGCGCGACACCCTCGGGCGCCCGGACCTCGTCCGGCCACAGCAGCCCGTGCATGGCGATGGCGTCCTCGACCACCCGCAGCATGCCCAGGCGTTCACGGCCGCGCAGCGCGAACTTCGCGATCGCCACCTTCTGGCTCCGCTTCAGCGCCTCCCGCAGCAACGTGTACGGCTTGGCCGCGGGCGCCCCGCCCGCCGCGAGGTAGTACGCGCTCTCCATCTGGAGCGGGTCGATGCGGTCGGCCGGCACGAACGCCACGATCTCGATCGTCTTCGCGGTCGGGAGCGGCAGGTGGGACAGGTCCTCGTCCGTGATCGGGATGATGGTGCCGTCCGCGTCCTCGTAGCCCTTGCCGATCTCGGCCTGGGTGACCTCGCGGTCCTCCAGCTCGCAGACCTTGCGGTAGCGAATACGGCCGCCGTCCTCGGTGTGGATCTGGCGGAAGGAGATCGTGTGGCTCTCGGTCGCGTTCACGACCTTGATCGGGATGCTGACCAGGCCGAACGAGATGGCGCCGTTCCAGATGGATCGCACGTGCAGCACCCTTTCGATCGCCATGCCAGGCTTGCCCGGACATCCACCGTGTTTTCTGGAATTCTCATCGTATGACGCCGATCACAGAGGTGGAGGGGCGACGGCTGGCGCTCAGCAATCTGGAGAAGGTGCTGTATCCGGCGACCGGCTTCACCAAGGGCGAGTTGCTGCACTACTACGCCACCACGGCCGACTTCCTGCTGCCGCATCTGCGGGACCGGCCCGTGTCCTTCCTGCGCTACCCGGACGGCCCGGACGGCCAGGTGTTCTTCACCAAGAACGTCCCGCCGGGCACCCCCGACTGGGTCACCACGGCCGAGGTCCCCCGCGTCGAGGGGCCGGCCCGCATGGTGTTCGTGCAGGACCTCGCGAGCCTGATGTGGGCCGCGAATCTCGTCACCGAGTTCCATACGCCCCAGTGGGTGATCGACGCGCCCGGCGAGGCCGACCGGCTGGTCTTCGACCTCGACCCCGGAACGCCCGCGACCGTGGTCGAGTGCTGTGAGGTCGCCCTCTGGCTGCGGGAGCGGCTGGCCGCCGACGGCATCGAGGCGTACGCCAAGACCTCCGGCTCGAAGGGCCTCCATCTCGCCGCGACCATCCGGCCGGCGCCTTCCGCACAGGCCACCGAGTACGCCAGGGAACTCGCCGTGGAGGCCGAGAAGGACCTGCCCCGGCTCGCGATCCACCGGATGACCAGGAGCCTGCGGCCCGGCAAGGTCTTCGTCGACTGGAGCCAGAACGCCGCCCGCAAGACGACGGCGACGCCCTACACCCTGCGCGCCCGCCGCGAGCCCACGGTCTCCGCGCCGGTCACCTGGGAGGAGGTGGCGCAGTGCCGCTCCCCCGCCGCCCTCACCGTCCTCGCCCCGGACCTGGCCCCGCGCCTCCAGAAGTACGGCGACCTGCTGGCTCCGCTTCTCGACGCGGACGGTGCGGGCGCGCTGCCGTAGACCTTCCTCGCCCCCGCCGCCCCTACCCGTCCCATCCTCCCGGGGCTCCGCCCCGGACCCCGCTCCTCAAACGCCGGAGGGGCTGGATTTCCCGCGCCGGGCGGACCGCGTGGCTCAGCCGGCGGTGAGCCACGCCCGTCGGTCCCTCGCCATCGCGTGCAGCGCCTCCACGTCCGCCGGCTTCAGCACCCCGCCCAGCCGGGCCAGTCCCGCCAGCTCCGTGTCCCGCAGGACACGGAGGTCCCGCGGCGGTGCGGTGACCGTCACGTCGGCCGGGGCGACCAGGGCGAGGACCGGGTGGACCTCGGCGGTCAGGGCGTAGGAGGCGCGGTCGGCGTCGGCGCGGACGCGGCGGAGCAAGGGGTACGCCTCGCGGCGGCCGAGGGAGACCACCGGGTCGGCGACGGTCACCTTCCGCCTGCGGGCGTACAGGGTGTGCAGCGCGAACAGCCCGCCGGGCCCGATCACCAGATGGTGGATCCGGTCGCCGCCGGGCAGCGGCACGGAGTGCAGCGCGTGCCAGCCCGCGCCGTCCAGCCGGTCCAGAGCCTCCCCGACCGTCTGTTCCGCCGTCAGCGCCCGGCGCCTCGGGTCGGCACGGACCCGGTGGGAGGGCCCCGGGTCCCGGTCGAGGGCGACCAGGAGCGCCTCGCCGGGACGGTTGGGCGCGAGGTCGTCGTCCGGGTGCAGGCTCAGCCGGGCCAGCTCGGCGGGGGTGGGGACCGGGGGCGGGCCCACGGTCACCGGGCCGGTGACGAAGGGGCCGAGGGCCTCCAGGACGTCGTCTCTGCGGTCGTCGGAGAGCAGGTTGATCCGGGCCGCCTCACGGTCGTACCAGGCGATGTTCCGCCCGTCCGCGGCGCAGACGTAGAGCCGTTCCTGGCCGTGCCGCCAAGCCGGTATGACGCGCAGTCCGCTCATGCACCATCACCCCACTGACCATGGGAACAGGCGGGGTGCTGCGGGGGCAAGAACCCGGCTACCTTTGAGAGGAGTTGGGCAGGCCCCAGGGGTGGCCGGGGAGGCGCCGTTGCATAGCCGCAGGAAGCAACCCGACGTACCGGCTCCGGGCAGCCCGTGGAGCGAGATCGTGCCCGGTCTGTGGATGGGCGGGCACGAGTTCCGGGGGCAGTCGGGGCAACTGGAGTTCGCGGTCGTCCGGGACGAGTTCGATCTCGTGCAGACGCTGCTGCGCCTGCCCGGACACGGGCCGGATCCCGGTGTCCCGCACCAGGTGTGGCCGATTCCCGACGGGCCGCTGGACGGCACCCAGCTCTCGGGGGTGATCCGGCTGGCGGAGGCGGCGTGCGAGGCGCTGGACGAGGGCCGCAGGGTCCTCGTCCGCTGCTATCACGGGTACAACCGCTCGGGACTGGTCATCGCCCACGCCCTGACCCGCCGGAGTCACTCCGCCGACCAGGCGATCCGGCTGATACGCTCCCGCCGCTCTCCGTGGGCCCTGCACAACGAGCTGTTCGTCGACTACCTCGGAGCCGGCCTGTCGACCGCCCGGCTCCTTGAGGAACTCGCCGAGTAACCGTTTCGCCCGTCCGCTCCCCGAGTGCGCAAAAAGGACTTCCGTCCGAATAGTGTGTACGGGCCGACACCCGCCCCGAGCCCCAGGAGAACCGTGCCCCGCAGCCGCCCCGCGCGCACCGCCGCGCTCGGTGTCCTTCTCGCACTGCTGCTGGCGGCCGCCACGGCGTGCGGTGACGCCGGGGAGCTCAAGGGCGCGGGCCCGACCGAGACCGCGGTCAGCCCGGACAAGCTCTGGCCGAAGCTGACGCCGGCATCCCGCCCCGCCTACGAGATCGGCGAGGTGAACCGGGAGGTCGTCAAGGGCGTCACCGTTCCCGGGGGTGACCTCCGCGACGTGAGCCCGGTGGCGGTCGTGCGCAAGGAGATCGCCAAGAGCCCGGGGGACTACGTGGGCGACGACGCCCCGTACCGCGACACCGGCCGGCTGATGGCCGACTGCGCCAAGGGCGCCGGCCACGGGAAGTGCCCGGTGCTGCGGCCCTACCTCCGGGATCTGACCGGCGACGGACAGCCCGAGCTGACGGTGGGCTTCCGGCTGATGCCCGGCAAGACGACCGCGGTGCGCGTCTACACCATCGAGAAGCACCGGCTCGTACAGGTGATGACCTGGGACGACGCCGTCTCCAGCGTCGAGCTGGCCGGGCGGTCGGTGATCATACGTTCGCCGTCCGAGGTGGCCGGCTACGAGTACCGGCTCCAGTGGACCTGGGACGCGGACCAGAAGGCGATGCTGCTCACGCACGACGAGATGCTGCGCACCGGGCCGCACAAGTCCCCCCGCCCCTCCGCCTCGCCTTCGGCCTCGCACTCCGCGTCCCGTTCGCCCTCCTCCCCGGCGAGCACGCCATGAGGCTCGGACTCCCCCGGTGGGCCGGCGCGCTCGCCGTGAAGGCATCCGCCTTCATCACGGTGATGTGCTGCGCGCTCGCCGTGATGCTCGGCATCCTCGTACACGTCTCGGTGACCAACCAGACCGTCGGCCAGGCCCGCGACCTCGCGCTGTCCCGGCTGGAGGACGCGACGGCGGCGTTCGAGGCCGGGGACACCCTCCGGCACGGCGTCGCCCTCGACCCGCCGGAGCTGCCCGAGTCCCTGCGCGAACTGGCCGTCGCCGGGGAGCGCGGCACGATGGTCGCCGAGTACCGGGGGCGGCCCACGATGTGGGCGGCGGGCCCCGCCGATGGGGAGCGGGCCCTCGCGGTCGAGGTCGACTACTCGCAGCAGGCCCGCACCATCGAGGGGCTGGACCGGGCGATCGTGTGGTCGTCCGGGCTGGCGATCGGGGCGACGGTGCTGGTGGGCGCGTTCGCGGTGACCCGGGTGACGCGCCGGCTGCACGCCACGGCCCGGGTGGCCCGGCGGATCAGCGCCGGCGACCTGGACGCGCGCGTCGACGATCCCCGTACGAAGGATCCGACCCGGCCGCAGGACGAGGTGGCCGCCGTGGCCGCCGCCCTCGACTCCATGGCGTCGTCGTTGCAGAGCAAGCTGCTCGCCGAGCAGCGGTTCACGGCGGACGTCGCGCACGAGCTGCGTACCCCGCTGACCGGGCTGCACGCGGCGGCCGAGTTGCTGCCGCCGGGGCGGCCCACGGAGTTGGTGCGGGACCGGGTGGCCGCGTTGCGCACGCTGACCGAGGACCTGCTGGAGATCTCGCGGCTGGACAGCGGGCGGGAGCGGTCGGAGGTGGACACCGAGCCGTTGGGGGCGTTGGCCGAGCGGGTGGTGCGGGCGTCCGGGACCGAGACCGAGGTCGCCGTGGTGCGGGACGCCGTGGTGGACACCGACCGGCGGCGGCTGGAACGGGTGCTGGGGAATCTGGTGGCGAACGCGCACAAGCACGGGCGGGGGCCGGTGTCCCTGACGGTGGACGGACCGGTGGTCACCGTGCGGGATCACGGCGTGGGCTATCCGGAGTACCTGGTCGCGCACGGGCCGCAGCGCTTCCGTACAGAGGGCGGGTCCAAGGGACACGGGCTGGGGCTGACCATCGCGTTGGGGCAGGCGGAGGTCCTGGGTGCGCGGCTCACCTTCGCCAACGCGGCGGACGGCGGTGCGGTCGCGACCCTGGTCCTGCGGTAGCCGACCGCCCTCCTTCCGGGTGATCCGGACGACATCGGGCACAAGCCACGCTGGCGCTGAGCCGTAAGACACACAAGACGGACTAATTAGGTAAGTTCCGGACATGACCAAGGCCGGAACCACCCTGGTGGCAGCGGACACGCCCGCTCCCGCCGTACGTCTCCCCCGGCGCCGTGGCATCGAACTGGCCCTCATCGTCGTGGCCGTGCTGCTCTCCGTGTACGGCTACTGCGCGGTCGGCCTCGCCAGGCACGGCACCGTCCCGCCCGGAGCCGCCGGCTACGGCGCCGGGCTCGGCGTACTCGCGCTGGTCGCGCATCTGGCGGTGCGCCTGCGCGCCCCCTGCGCCGACCCGCTGCTGCTGCCGATCGGCGTACTGCTCAACGGCCTCGGCCTGGTCCTGATCTACCGGCTCGACCTGGAGACACCGGACGACCTGGCGGCCCCCGCCCAACTCGTCTGGTCCACGCTGGGCGTGGCGCTGTTCATCCTGGTCGTCCTCCTGCTGCGCGACCATCGCGTCCTCCAGCGCTACTCCTACGTCTGGGTCGTCGCCGCACTCGTCCTCCTCACCCTGCCGATCTTCTTCCCCTCCGTGAACGGCGCCCGCATCTGGATCAGGATCGCCGGATTCTCCATCCAGCCCGGCGAGTTCGCGAAGGTGCTGCTCGCGGTGTTCTTCGCGGCGTATCTGGCCGCCAACCGCAGTGCGCTGGCGTACACGGGCCGTCGTGTCCTCGGGATCGAGCGACTGCAACTGCCCACCGGCCGCGTCCTCGGCCCGATCGTCGCCATCTGGCTGCTGAGCGTGGGTGTGCTGGTCCTCGAACGCGATCTCGGCACCTCCCTGCTGTTCTTCGGCCTGTTCGTGGTCCTTCTCTACGTCGCCACCGGCCGCACCGGCTGGATCGCGCTCGGCCTGCTGCTCGCGGCACTCGGCGCGGTGGCCGTCGGGCAGTTGGAGCCGCATGTCCACGGCAGGGTCGAGGACTGGCGGCATCCGTTCGCGTCGATCGAGGCGGGCGAGGGCCCCAACCAGCTGTCCCAGTCGCTGTTCGCCTTCGCGGCGGGCGGCATGGCCGGCACGGGACTGGGCCTCGGCCACTCGACCCTGATCGGCTTCGCGACCAAGTCGGACTTCATCCTGGCGACGGCCGGGGAGGAACTGGGCCTGGCGGGCCTGTCCGCGATCTTCCTCCTCTACGGCCTGCTGGTGGAGCGCGGCTACCGTGCCGGGCTCGCCCTGCGCGACCCCTTCGGGCGGCTGCTCGCCGTGGGGCTCGCCTCGATCGTGGCGCTCCAGGTGTTCGTGATCGCGGGCGGGGTGACGGGTCTGATCCCCCTGACCGGCATGGCGATGCCGTTCCTCGCACAAGGAGGCTCGTCGGTGGTCACCAACTGGGCGATCGTGGCGCTGCTGATCCGGCTGAGTGACAAGGCACGCAGCCGACTCGGCGTGCCCAGGGGCGAGGAGGCGACCCGATGACCCGGCACATCCGGCACGCCGCCTTCTTCTGCGCCCTGCTGCTGGTCGCGCTGCTCGTGAACGCCGCCCGCATCCAGGTCTTCGAGGCGCCGTCCTACGACGACAACATCGCCAACCGGCGCACCACGATCTCCCGTTACGGCCAGCCGCGCGGCGACATCCTGGTCGACGGCGCCCCGGTCACCGGATCCCGCGACACCCGCGAACCCCTCCGCTACGAACGGACGTACACGAACGGCCCGATGTACGCCCCCGTCACCGGCTTCGCCTCGCAGGTGTACGGCACGACCCTCCTGGAGCATTCGGAGGACGGCGTCCTGTCGGGCACGGACCCGCTGCTCTCGCCCTTCCCCCTCTGGAACGGCGGCGTCCGCGACCGCTACCCCAGCGGCGACGTCGTCACCACCCTCCGCCAGGCCGCACAGCGCGCGGCGTACGAAGGTCTGGCGGGCCGCAAGGGCGCGGTGGCGGCCGTCGAGCCGGCGACGGGCCGGATCCTGGCCCTGGTGTCCGCCCCCTCGTACGACCCGTCCGTCCTGTCCGGGAACCGCTCGGCGGTGGCCCGGTCCTGGGCGACGCTGAACCGCGATCCGGACAAACCGATGCTCAACCGGGCGGTGCGCAAGACGTATCCGCCGGGTTCGACCTTCAAGGTGCTCACGGCGGCCGCCGCCCTGGACTCGGGCGTGGTCGAGGACCTGGACAGGCCGACCGACTCGCCGGCCCCGTACACCCTGCCGGGCACCAGGACCTCCCTCACGAACGAGTCCGAGGGCTGCGAGGACGTCCCGCTGCGGAAGGCGTTCGAGTGGTCGTGCAACACCGTGTTCGCCAAGCTGGGCGTCAAGGTCGGCGTGGACCGGATGGCGACGACCGCGAGGGCCTTCGGCTTCAACGACGCGAACCTCAAGATCCCCTACTCGGTGGCCGAGAGCACCTTCGACACGACCGTCGACAAGGCACAGCTCGCCCTGTCGTCGATCGGCCAGTACAACACCCGTGCGACGCCGCTCCAGATGGCCATGGTCGCGGCGGCCGTGGCGAACGGCGGCCAGGTGCGCTCGCCGTACCTCGTGGAGCGCACGACCCGGGCCGGCGGCTCCACGGTGTCGACGGGCGGTTCCCGGCCGGCACGACAGGCCATGCGCCCGTCGACGGCCGTACTCCTGAAGGAACTCATGGTGGACGTGGTGCGGGAGGGCACCGGCTCGAACGCCTGGATCCCGGGCGCGACGGTCGGCGGCAAGACCGGTACGGCCCAGCACGGCCTCGGCAACTCCGGGACGCCGTACGCCTGGTTCGTCTCCTGGGCGAAGGGCGACACCGACCTGGAGCCCAAGGTCGCCGTCGCCGTGGTGGTGGAGGACGCGGACGCGGACCGGGGCGAGATCAGCGGCGGCGGGGACGCTGCGCCGATCGCACGGGCGGTGATGGAGGCGGTGCTGAACTCGCCCCCGAAGGACAGCCGTTGACGCGCGGCCGGCGCCCAAGCCCTGAGACACCCCTGGGACTTCCGCCCGCCCCGACCTATCGTTCGGTCCATGACGACATCAGCCGCGCGGGAAGCCGCCCACGAACTCGCACAGGTCAACATCGCCCGCCTCAAGGCCCCGCTGGACTCACCGCAGTTGAAGGACTTCGTCGACAACCTCGACCCCGTGAACGCCGACGCGGAGGCCGCGGACGGCTTCGTCTGGCGCCTGAAGGGCGACTCCGGCGACGCGACCGATGTGAGGGTGTTCGGTGACGAGTGGCTGATCATCAACCTGACGATGTGGCGGGACACGAACGCCCTCACCGCGTACATGTACCAGGGCCGCCACCGCGAGATGCTGGCCCGCCGCCGCGAATGGTTCGAGCGGGTGCAGGAGGCCATGACGGCCCTGTGGTGGGTGCCCGCGGGCCACCGCCCGACGGCCGCGGAAGCGGAGTCCCGCCTCCTCCACCTCCGCACGAACGGCCCGACGCCGTACGCCTTCACCCTGCGCACGTCGTTCCCGGCGCAGGGCGCGGAGCCGGTGTCCGGCGAGGTACCGGACGGACTGGGCTGCTCGGCCTAGGCCTCGTCCGCCCCCTCCTCGATCGCCTCCCCGACCTCGGCGACCCGCTCCCGCTCCTCCGCCGCGAACCGCTCCGCGTCCAGCTTCTCGGCGATCTCCTCGTCCTGCGCCATCAGCAGGTCCAGATTCGAGTCGCCCATCTCGAACACACCCATGTCCACATAGGCCTGTTGAAGGCGCGTGCCCCACAGCCCGATGTCCTTCACACAGGGAACGATGCGGGAGAAGAGCAGCCGCCGGAACAACTGCAAGAACTCGGACCGCTCACTGATCTGCTCGGCCTCGGCTCGCGGTATGCCGAAGTTCTCCAGAACCTCGACACCCCGCAGCCGGTCCCGCATCAGATAGCAGCCCTCGATGACGAACTCCTCACGCTCACGAAGCTCGGCGTCACTCAACTGCTTGTAGTAGTCCCGCAGCGCCATCCGCCCGAAGGCGACGTGCCGGGCCTCGTCCTGCATCACATACGCGAGGATCTGCTTCGGCAACGGCTTGGTGGTGGTGTCCCGGATCATCCCGAAGGCGGCCAGCGCGAGTCCCTCGATCAACACCTGCATACCGAGATACGGCATGTCCCACCGGCTGTCCCGCAGGGTGTCCCCCAGCAGGGCCTGCAGATTGTCATTGATCGGATAGACCATCCCGACCTTTTCCTGCAGAAAGCGACCGTAGATCTCGGCATGCCGCGCCTCGTCCATCGTCTGGGTCGCCGAATAGAACTTCGCGTCCATGTCGGGCACCGACTCCACGATCCGCGCCGCACAGATCATCGCGCCCTGCTCACCGTGCAGAAACTGGCTGAACTGCCAGGAGGCGTAATGCTTTCTCAGCTCGCCCCGCTCCCGCTCGCTCATCTTCGCCCAGTACGACGTCCCGTAGAGCGCCATCGCCTCCTCCGGCGTACCGAGCGCGTCGCACGGATCGACCTCGGCATCCCAGTCGATCCGCAGCCGACCGTCCCACTGCTTGTCCTTGCCCTTCTGGTACAGGGCCAGAAGCCGCTCGCGGCCGTCGTCGTACTCCCAGCTGAAACGGGCCGCGCCGGCCGCCGGCACCTGCCACTGAGACTCTCCGGGGTCCTTGGCGTACAGGTCGTATGTCGGCATGCCCCGCAGGCTCACACGCGGTAGACGCCGGGTCAACAAGTCCTGCGCGAGGGATTGACGACCTTGCTGACAAGCAGTCTCATAAGACTCGGACGACGTACCCCCGGTAACAGAGGTGAGAGACCGATGACGACCCTGACGGAAGGCGACGCGCTCGACGGGCTGCGCGACGCACTCGGCCTGCTCAAGGACCGCGAACAGGTGGCCGAACGCCTCCTCGCCTCTGCCGCCAAGCACTCCTTCGACCCCGACAAGGAACTGGACTGGGACGCGCCCTTCGAGGAGGGCAAGTGGTTCTGGCCCCCGGAGCTGGTCTCGCTCTACGACACGCCTCTGTGGAAACGCATGAGCGAGGACCAACGGATCCTCCTCTCCCAGCACGAGGCCGCCGCCCTCGCCTCCCTGGGCATCTGGTTCGAGCTGATCCTCATGCAGCTCCTGGTCCGCCACATCTACGACAAGGCGGCCACGAGCGCCCACGTCCGCTACGCCCTCACCGAGATCGAGGACGAGTGCCGGCACTCCAAGATGTTCGCCCGCCTGATCTCCCACGGCGACACACCCTGGTACCCCGTCAGCCGCGCGCACCAGAACCTCGGCCGCCTCTTCAAGACGATCTCCACCACCCCCGGCTCCTTCACCGCCACCCTCCTCGGCGAGGAGGTCCTCGACTGGATGCAGCGCCTGACCTTCCCGGACGAGCGAATACAGCCCCTGGTCCGCGGCGTCACCCGCATCCACGTGGTCGAGGAGGCCCGCCACGTCCGGTACGCCCGCGAGGAACTGCGCCGCCAGATGGTGACGGCCCCGAAGTGGTCCCAGGAGTTCACTCGCGTCACATCCGGCGAGTTCGCCCGCGTCTTCTCCGTGGCCTTCGTCAACCCCGAGGTCTACACGAACGTAGGCCTGGACAAACGAGAAGCGATGGCCCAGGTCAAGGCCAGCGCCCACCGCCGCGAGGTCATGCAGACAGGCGCCAAGCGCCTCACCGACTTCCTGGACGACATCGGCGTACTACGCGGAGTGGGCCGCCACCTGTGGAGGTCATCGGGCCTACTGGCATAGCCCGGGGATGTCGCGCGCCCCACGGGCCCGGCAGCCGCGTACGGCGGCAAGGGGACGCGTCGGGGGGTGTCCGCCCGCAGAGTCCGGTGTCAAGACACGGCACCTCCTGGCAAAAGCCCAACGCACCGGACCGAGGACGGACACCCCCCGACGCGGCCCCGACCCACAAACCAACCGAACCGCGCTACACAAGCCCCCACCGAACCCGCACAGGCGCCGCAGGCACAGACGCGCACCCCCACCCACCAGCAACAGGCCACGGCGGGCACCAACACGCACCCACCCCCCGGCACCCGACTACGCTGCTGGTCATGACGCCCTCGGCCACCCCCGCCTACCGCCGCCTAAGCGTCGAGGAACGCCGCACCCAGCTCCTCAACGCAGCCCTCACCCTCTTCGCACACCGCGCCCCCGAGGACGTGTCCCTGGACGACGTGGCAGAGGCAGCCGGCGTCTCCCGCCCCCTCGTGTACCGCTACTTCCCCGGTGGCAAGCAACAGCTCTACGAGGCCGCCCTACGCTCGGCCGCCGAAGAGCTCCAGCACTGCTTCGACGAACCCCGCGAGGGCCCCCTCCTCCCCCGCCTCTCCCGCGCCCTCGACCGCTACCTCACCTTCGTGGACGAACACGACGCCGGCTTCAGCGCCCTCCTCCAGGGCGGCAGCGTCGTCGAGACCTCCCGCACGACCGCCATAGTCGACGGTGTACGCCGAGCCGCCGCCGAGCACATCCTCAGCCACCTCCAGGCCACCGACCCCGGCCTCCGCCTCCGCATGACCGTGCGCATGTGGATCACCGCGGTCGAGGCGGCGTCCCTGATCTGGCTCGACGAGGGCAAGCAGCCCCCCGTGGAGGAACTACGGGACTGGCTGGTCGACCAGTTCGCAGCCGCACTCACCGTCACAGCGAACCGGGATCCCCAGACCGCCGCCCTGACCGAGCAGCTCACGGCGGATGGCTGACACTGGTGCCGTGAAGAGCGAAGACACCCCCTTCGAGGGCGGCCCCATGGACGGCCGCGTCCTGCCCGTACTCCTGGGCATCACAGGCCACCCGCCCAAGACGTACCGCATCCCCGTCCCCGACCCGCACGGCGGCCCGCCCACGGTCCTCGTCTACCGTCGCGTCCCGCGCACACCGGGCACCCGCGTGGGCCTCTCCCACCGCTGGAAGTACGAGTACGCCCCCGAGGGCACTCCGAGCCGCCGACCGAACTGGCCGTGGTCCAAGCCGGACACCACGCCGCAGGGCAAGCCACACGACACGAACGAGTGATGCTGCTCCGCCGACCCGCGCACACCTACCGCGCGAACAGGCCGTCATCGGCTCATGCTCGCGATGCGGAGCAGAGATCCTCTCCGCACCGGAGGTGATGACGTGTCAGGAAGGCTTCTGCGTCTGGCTTGTACAGCGGCGGCGACGACGGCGGCCGCCACGATCCTCGCATCCGCATCGGCGACCGCACCCGCGACGGCGGCCCCCGAACCCCGGGAGCGATCCGACCGTTCCACGGCAAGCCTCCTGACAGATCTCCAACGCCTCTACCGAAAGACCGAGCAGGCCACGGAGACCTACAACGCGACCGCCGAGAAGCTGAAGAAGCAGCGCACCGAGGTGGCCCGCCTGGACGCCGCCCTGGCCCGCGCCCGCGTCTCCCTGCACGACAGCCGAGGCGCGGCCGGCCGCCTGGCCCGCCAGCAGTACCAGAACACCACCGACATCTCCCCGTACGTACGGCTGCTCCTGGCCCGCGACCCCCAGCACGCCCTGGACCAGGGCCACGTCATCGGCCTGCTGGCACGCGAGCGCGCCGAAGCGGTCGGCCGGCTCACCGGCACGGAAAACAGGGCCGACGAGCTGGCCCACCGGGCGCGCAAGGCCCTCGACGCCCGACTCGCCCTGTCCGAACGGCAGAAGAAGGACAGGGACGCCGTGAAGAAGCGCCTCAAGAAGGTGGAGGAACTCCTGGCGTCCCTGACCGCCGCCCAGCTCAAGGCCCTGGCCGAATTCGAGAAGACCGACATCGCCAAGGCGCAGAGAGCCTTCATGGCGTCCGGCGCCCTGGCCAAGGAGGACCACAAGCCGTCCTCCGAGGCCCACCGGGCGATCCGCTACGCCAGGAAGCAGCTGGGAAAGCCGTACAAGTGGGGTGCCGAGGGCCCGAAGTCGTACGACTGCTCGGGCCTGACGTCCGAGGCATGGGCCCACGCCGGCACCCCGATCCCCCGCACGAGCCAGGAGCAGTGGGCCCGGCTCGACCGCGTCCCGCTGCCGGAGTTGCGTCCGGGAGACCTGGTCATCTACTTCCCGGACGCCACGCACGTGGCGATCTACGTCGGCCGGGGCAAGGTGATCCAGGCCCCGCGCCCCGGCGAGAAGATCAGGGTCTCGCCGATCGCGTCGAACCCGGTCCTGGGCGCCGTACGCCCGGACGTACGCGGGAAGGCGGACCGCTAGGTCAGACCCCGGAGACCTCGGCGAGATACGCCTGGGTCTTCTCCGGCTCGTAGAAGAAGTCCTCGAAGTCGGCCGGGTCGTTGAACCCGTTGGCGAACCGGTCGGCCACCGCCGGCAGCTGCCCCGCCGCGCCGATGAGGTTGAGGATGTGCTCCGGCGGCGGCGCCAGCATGGCATTCGTCCACTTGGTCACGTGCTGCGCGGTGGCCCAGTACCGGTCGAACGTGGCGCGCATCCACGCCTCGTCGAACTCCTTGTCCCCGTGCTCGACGATCGAGGCGAGATACGCGGCCGCGCACTTGGACGCCGAGTTGGACCCCTGCCCGGTGATCGGGTCGTTGGCCACGACGACGTCCGCGACGCCCAGCACGAGCCCGCCACCGGGCAGCTGCCCGACAGGGTTGCGGACGGTCGGCGCATACCGCCCGCTCAGCACGCCCCCCGCGTCCGTGAGCTCGACCTTGGTGGCCCGCGCGTACTCCCAGGGCACGTACTTCTCCATGAGTTCCAGGGTCAGGGAGAGGTGTTCCGCCGGGTCCTGCACGCCGTCGAAGACATCGAGCGGCCCGCCGGGTATGCCCTCCCAGAACAGGATGTCGGCGCGCCCGGAGGTCGTCAGGGTGGGCATGACGAACAGTTCACCGAGGCCGGGGACGAGGTTGCAGCCGACGCCCTCCTGGTCCGGGAGGTCCGGACGCGGGCCCAGGCCGTGGACGTACGACACGGCCAGCGCGCGCTGCGGCTCGCTGTACGGGGACCGCTCCGCGTCCCGCTCGAACATCTGGACGAGTTCGCCCTTGCCCGCCGACACCAGCACCAGGTCGTACGTACGGGAGAAGTAGTCGAGGTCGCCGACCGCCACGCCATGGATGACCAGCTGGCCGCCGCGCTGTGCGAACGTCTCCATCCAGCCGGCCATCTTCACCCGCTGGTCGACCGACTGCGCGAAGTGGTCGAGATGTCCGGTCCAGCCGATCGCCCGCGCCGCCGGGCCCTCGCTCCACGAGCCGGGGGCTGCCACCGAGAGCCCGAGTCCTTCGATCTTCGGGGCCTGGGACTCCCAGAAGTTCAGCTGGAGATCGCGCTCGTGCTGGAGTGCCGTGTGGAACATGCACTGCGTGGACATGACCCGGCCGGAGCGGATCTCGTCCGCCGTCCGGTTGGACATCAGGGTGACCTCGTATCCGTGCGACTGGAGTCCGAGGGCTATCTGGAGTCCGGACTGACCGGCTCCGACGACGAGTATCTTCCGCATCCGGGGCTGCTCTCCTACCTTCGGGGATCTACTCGGGGGTTTCGTCGAGCGCGTGACCGACCAGGGCGAGAAGGGTCTCGATCACCGTGATCCGGCGGCGCGCATCCATGATCATTACAGGTATGTGCGCCGGGATCGTCAATGCCTCCCGCACGTCCTCCGGGTCGAACGCCTCGCTGTCGTCGAAGTGGTTGACCGCGACGACGTACGGCAGCCCGCAGCTCTCGAAGTAGTCCAGCGCGGGGAAGCAGTCCTTCAGCCGCCGGGTGTCGGCCAGGACGACCGCACCGATCGCGCCGCGCACCAGGTCGTCCCACATGAACCAGAAGCGCTGCTGGCCCGGCGTGCCGAACAGGTACAGCACCAGGTCGTTGTCGAGCGTGATGCGGCCGTAGTCCATGGCCACGGTGGTGGTCAGCTTGCCGGGCGTCGAGGTGAGGTCGTCGGTCCCCTCGCTCGCCTCGGTCATCAGCGCCTCGGTCTGCAGCGGTGTGATCTCCGAGACGGCGGTGACCAGCGTGGTCTTGCCGACGCCGAAGCCACCCGCCACGACTATCTTCGTGGCGACGGGGGCCCGGGTACGGTCCGTCTGCCAAGGCTGTTCGGGCCCCTCTTCGGCGAGGAGCGGGTAGACACCGCGAGCGGCGTCAGAGACGACGGAGTCCACTCAGCACCCTTTCCAGCAGTGCGCGTTCCGGCCGGCCCGTGCCGTGGCCGGTTCCGGTGCCGTACACACGGATCTTTCCCTGGTCCGCGAGATCGCTGAGGAGCACGCGGACCACGCCGAGCGGCATCTTCAGCAGCGCGGCGATCTCGGCCACCGTGCGCATACGGCGGCACAGTTCGACGATGGCCCGCATCTCCGGCATCACTTTGGTGGTGAGTGATCCGTTCGTCAGTTCCCTGCGCTCCTCGCCGGCCTCCAGCGCGGCCGTGCTGCTGACGAACGTCTCGACGAGCAGGACGTGGCCGAAGCGGGTGCGGCCGCCGGTGAGCGAGTAGGGGCGCACGCGGGCGGGCTTGCGGTCGCCGCCGCGGACGGGGAGCTGGGGCCTGTGCTGGGGGGCGTTGTTCATCGGGTACTCCCTGCCGACGCGGCCTCCAGCGACTTCCGTAGCTCGCTGCGGAGTTCGGGGGTCAGGACATGGCCGGCGCGGCCGACGAAGAGCGCCATGTGGTAGGCCACCACGCTCATGTCGCAGTCCGCGGAGCCGTGCACGCCGAGCAGCGAGCCGTCGCTGATGGACATCACGAACAGGCTGCCCTCCGCCATCGCGATCATCGTGTGCTTCACCCCGCCGAACTGCATCAGCTTGGCGGCGCCGATGGTGAGGCTGCCGATGCCGGAGACGATGGTGGCCAGGTCGGCGGAGGAGCCGCGCGGGCCGGTGGGCTTGCCGGTCCTGGCTTCTCGGGCCTCGGCGTTGCGTTCGTGGTCCGAGGAGAGCAGGAGCAACCCGTCGGAGGAGACCACCGCGACTGACTGGATGCCCGGCACCTCCTCGACCAGATTCGTCAACAACCAGTGCAGGTTGCGGGCTTCACTGCTCAGTCCGAAGGTACTGGGCGCGGTCAACTGCTTGCCTCCTCGACTGTGCCCCCCGTGGCTGCTTCGGATTCTGCTGTCGGGACCTTGTTCTGGCCCGTGTGTTCGGCGATCTCCGCCTGTACGTCGCGGTGTCCCGCTTCCGCTCCCCTGCGGAAGCCGCCGAGTCTCCGGCGGAGGGCTTCGGCGTCGACGGTGCCGGTCCGCTGGCGCGGGGCCTGGGCGGGGGCGGTGATCTTCGGAGTGCGTTTGGGGAGGCCCTTGTCGGTGAGGGGGTCCTCCGGTGCGTCCGGGACGCGTTCGTGTTCCGCCTCGGCTTCGCCTTCGGCGGGGATCTCGTTCCCACCCGGACCGCCCGTGCGGGCGTCGTCGTCGGGTGCGGGCGGCCCCAGTGGGGCGTCCTCGCCGTCGGCGAGCTCGGCGGCGGACTCCGCGGTCGTGGGCTCGGCGCCCTCCGGACCGGCAGCCGTCGGCCCCCCGGCCGTCGGCCCCGGCTGTGCCGGGATCAGGAGTTCCATCGTGGTCTCGGCAGGGTGCTCGCGCTCCTGCTCGACCTCGGGCACGGCCGGCGGGCTGTCCTGCGCCGTCTCCCGTACGGCCTTCTCCGCCAGGGCCACCAGCGGGTCGACGCCCTTGGCGCGGCCGTGCAGGACGTTGGAGTTGGCCTCCGCGTCGGCGCCGGGGAGGGAGAAGGTCTGGGAGCCGGTGGCGTGCGGTGAGGCCGAGGGGACCGCGGCCGCGGGGGCGGCGGCCAGGAGGCCCTTGGGCAGCACCGCGACCGCCGCGATGCCGCCCTGCTTCTGCTCGCGGAGCTGCACGCGGACGCCGTGGCGGTGGGCGAGGCGGGCCACGACGTAGAGGCCGAGGCCCAGGCCGTCGTCGCCCTCCTGGTCGTAGGTGTTCTCGGGGTCGAAGTCGGCGAGGCGGGAGTTGAGGCGGGTCAGGCGCTCGCCCGTCATCGCGATGCCCTCGTCCTGGACGGAGAGCATGACCTCGCCGCTCTCCAGCAGCCAGCCGGAGACCTCGACGGGCAGGTCGGGCGGGGAGAACGCCGTCGCGTTCTCCATCAGCTCGGCCAGCAGGTGGGAGAGGTCGTCGGCGGCGAAGCCGGCCACGTGGGCGTGGGGCGGGAGCGCGGCGATGCGGACGCGCTCGTACCGCTCGATCTCGCTGACCGCCGCGCGGACGACGTCGACGAGCGGGACCGGTCCCGCGTGCTGCTGGACATGCTCGGTGCCCGCCAGGACGAGGAGGTTCTCGCTGTGCCGGCGCATGACCGTGGCGAAGTGGTCGAGCTTGAAGAGCGTGGAGAGGCGCTCGGGGTCCTGCTCGCGCTCCTCCAGGCCCTCGATGACGGCGAGCTGGCGCTCGACGAGGCCGAGGGTGCGCAGGGCGAGGTTGACGAAGGTGTTGCCGATGCTGTCCCGCAGGCGGTCCAGCTGGGCGGCGGAATCGGCGAGTTCGGTGCGCAGCCCTTCGCGGGCGTCGGCCATCTTCTGGCGCTGGCCGACGAGGTGCTTGCGGTCGGACTCCAGGGTGGTGATGCGCTCGTGGAGGGCGACGGTGTGGGCGTGCAGGGCGTTGACGGAGTTGACGACCTGGGCGAACTCGTCCTTGCGGCCGTTGAACTTGACGGGTTCCTCGGCCGCCGGGTCCTCGGCCCGGGCAAGCCGGGCGGAGCCGAGCCGCAGGACGGCGAGGGGCCGGGTGAGGCTGCGGGCCATGCCCGTGGCGACGCCCACGGCGAGCAGCATCAGGGCACCGAGGATCGCGATACGGATCTCCAGCGCGGTGACGTCGTCGTCGCGCAGCAGCTCCAGGTCCTTGGTGCGGCGGTCGTAGAGGGCGGACTCCACGCCGCGCATCAGGTCGACGCGGGCGGAGAGGGCGGCCTCGGCGCGCTTGGTGTCGGTGGCCAGGTCCCGGTCGGAGAGCGTGGCCTGGTCGGTGAGGGCGGCCAGGTACCGGTCGGCGGTGTTGACCTCGTGGCCGGTGACCGTGGAGTCGTACGAGGTGCGCGCGGTCTTCGGCGCGGTGTCGCGGAAGTCGGCGAGGGCGGCGTCGGAGCGCAGACGGGCCTGCTGGGCGGCGGCCGCGAGGGCGGCGCGCTGCCTGGCGTCGGCGTCCGAGGAGGTCTCCCGGGTGCTCGCGATGCCGGTGACCGGGTCGACGACGGTCTCGGTGGTGGTCGGCACGCTGAGGGCGGCGAGCAGCAGCCCCCGGGCGGCGGCGGCCTGCTGGACGGCGGAGTCCAGCTCGGCGAGCGCGTAGGCGCCGGCGCCCGCGCGGGGCGGCGTCTGTGCGGCCAGGCGGTCGGCGAGCCGGTGGAGTTCGGTGATGACGGCCGAGTAGGCGGTGTGTGCTTCCAGCGCGCTGCTCTGGCCGGTGAGCGCGCCCCTGCGCAGTGCCGCGATGCCGTCGAGGTCGTCGCGCAGCGAGGCGGGCGTGATGGGGGTCCCCCCGCGCGAGTCGGGCGAAGCCGGTTCGAGCGTGGGGGAGTCGGCGCGCAGTTCCTCGACCTGCCGGTCGACGCGGACGCTGCGCTGCTCGCTGGGCGCCTTGGACTTGGGGCGACCGGCCGCGATGTACGAGGTGACCTCGTCGCGTTCGTCGGCGAGGGAGTGGGCGAGGGTGAGCGCGTCCTCGGTCTGCTCGGCGAGCGTCACCAGCTCCTGGGAGTCGTGCAGTTGCCCGGAGGCGGCGACGACCGAGGGGACGCCGGCGCCGGCGATGGCGGCGGCCACGACGGCCACGGCGACGATCAGCCGGTTCCGTACGTGTGTCGGGCGCCCCTTGCCGGCGGGTGCGGCGTCGCTGGTGGCGCCTGTCGTGGCACCGGGAGCGGGCTGCGCGCCCCCCGTGGAGGGCGTCTGCTTGCCTGAGCGACGTGGCCGCATCTTCTGCACCGGTGCTCGCATTCCTGACTCGTGATACCCATGGGTCCGGATGACGCTCCGTCAACTACCGCCGACCTTGCGTACACCCCTCCCCCAAGCTCTCGACTTCGCTCGAGCAGGGGGTGTCCTCACCGGTCCCCGACCCTCCCAGTGCCGGTGGGCAACGGCCGCGCATCACCTGACCCGCCACCCGAAGGAGTGAACCCCGGAGGGGAGTTGGCGGGCAAGTTCCTCCGGCGCGTGCACGCGCTGCGCCCGGCGGGCCGGTTGGACGTCTGCGGCGGGCGGTGGCAGTATTCGCCGCCACGTCTTCCCGGAGCCATTCATTCCACCCCAAATCAGACGCCTGACCTGCGCGGCCGCACCCTTTCGGCAGCTGATGCGACCCCTTCGCGAACCTTGTGAAGGGCTCGTGCAGACTGGCTGAATGCGAACAGAGCTTGTTTCGGAGCCCGGTGATCCGGCCCGCCCCAACGAGGACTTCGCGAGTGTCGGCCTCCCCGTCTCGGGACAGGGCGGCGTACTGGTGGTCCTGGACGGAGTGACCCCGCCGAGGGGCGAGACGGGCTGTCTGCATTCGGTCCCCTGGTTCACCGCGCGGCTCGGCGGAGCCCTGACCGAACTGACCGTTTCACTCCCCGATGTTCCCCTCGCCGACGCGCTGAGCGCCGCCCTCACGCGTACCGCCGAGGCTCATACACAAACCTGTGACCTTTCTCACCCACGCACCCCACAGGCAACGGTGGTTCTGGCCCGCTGGTCGGCGGAGACGGTGGAGTACCTGATCCTCTGCGACTCGGCCCTGCTGCTGGAGTCGCCCGACGGCACGGTCACCGCGTACCTGGACGACCGGCTGGCCCGCCTCCCGCGTGCCTCGCTGGCCACGGACGCCCTGATCGACGCTCACATCCGCAACAAGGAGGGCGGCTTCTTCACGGCCGCCGCGGATCCGTCGGTGGCGGCGCGGGCGGTGACGGGGGTGCTGCCGCGCGGGGAGGTCCAGGCCATGGCGGCGCTGACGGACGGGGCGACACGCTGGGTGGAGAAGTTCCGGGAGGGGGACTGGGGGGACTGCTTCACCTTCCTGCGGAAGGAAGGAGCGCGGGCTCTGGTGGACCGGGTACGGATGCTGGAGCGGGCCGACGCGCAGGAGCGGACCTGTCTGGGGCGGAGCAAGACGCACGACGACGCGACGGTCGTGTACGTGGAGGGGTGAGCGGCGGGCGTCGCTCGCTCCGGGGCGGCCCGGGAGCCCGGGGAGCCCGCTCCTCCGGCTTCCCCCTCTTCCCGGCTTCTCCCCTCTTCCCGGCGCCCGTCTCATCCCGGCGCCCGTCTCTTCCTCTACTTCTCCATCCCCCGGTTCAGCTGGTTCAGCAGCCGGGCCAGCTCCGCGACCTCGCGCGGGTCCCAGTGGGAGAGTTGCTCGACGTAGCTCGCCCGCCGCGCCTCCCGCACCTTGGCGACCCGGCCCCGCCCCTCCTCCGTGAGGTGCACCAGCCAGGCCCGCCCGTCGGCGGGGTCGGGCTCGCGGGCGACCAGGCCCAGATCCTCCAGGGCGCGCAGCTGGCGGGACATGGTGGCTTTGCCGACGCCGATGTAGGCGGCGAGTTCGGTGGCCCGCAGCCGCGTGGACTCGTCCAGGCGTACCAGCAGCCCGTACGCCGCCGACTCCAGGTCCGGATGGACCTCGCGGGCCATCTCGCCCTGCTTGGCCCGGGCGCGCCGGAACAGGACCGTCAACTCGCGCTCCAGATCGAGGAACTCGGGCCGGCCCAGGCCGCCACCGGGCGCTCCCACAGAGGGGGCACCCTCGGACTCGACTCGCCGTCCGTCCCCGTTTCCGTCTTCCCGCACGTCAGCCCCTGCCTCGAATTTCCCGGTCCGGAGAGTTTCCGCCGACCGTCGTCATTGCCGCAGCTCCGCCAGTATTTCGCAGGCTTGGACCAACGGCAGCCTCCGGACCCCCTTCCACCTGCCCTTCTGCGTGCCTGGCTGCTGTGACCAGGCACTCCTATGGCATGCCCACGCCATGACCACGACGGTCGCGGCGCGCGTTTCCCCAACGAGCGTCACCGAGCCCGCGGAGGCACGCTATGCCCGTGCACAGACCCGAACCGCCCCGCCCCCGGCGCCCGCACCTCGCCGGGCTCCTGCTCACCGCCGTCCTCTCTCTTCTACTCGCCACCCAACCCTCCCCCGCCTCCGCCGACGACACCCCGCCGGCGAGCGACACCCCGCCCCGCGGCTCCGCCCACATGGGCATGGGCGTCCTGGCCCATGACGGCACCGACGGCGTCCCCGACGCCGCGCTGGCCGCCGAGACCGAGGGCGTCGACGTCTCCAGCCACCAGGGGAACGTCGCCTGGCCGACCCTGTGGGACAGCGGAGTGAAGTGGGCCTATGTGAAGGCCACCGAGGGGACCTACTACACCAACCCCTACTTCACCCAGCAGTACACCGGCTCCTACGACGTCGGCATGATCCGCGGCTCATACCACTTCGCCACCCCGGACACCACCAATGGCGCAACCCAGGCCGACTACTTCGTCGACCACGGCGGCGGCTGGTCCCGCGACGGCAAGACCCTGCCGGGCGCCCTCGACATCGAGTGGAACCCGTACGGCGACGCCTGCTACGGCAAGACGCCCAGCGCGATGGTCGCCTGGATCCGCGACTTCCTGACGCGGTACAAGGCCCGCACCGGCCGCGACCCCGTCATCTACACGGCCACCAGCTGGTGGAAGCAGTGCACCGGCAACCACAGCGGCTTCGCCTCCGCCAACCCGCTGTGGATCGCCCGGTACGCCTCGGCCGTGGGCGAGTTGCCGGCGGGCTGGAGTTACCACACCGCCTGGCAGTACACGTCCTCCGGACCGACCGTCGGCGACCACAACAGGTTCAACGGGACGCTGGACCGGCTCCAGGCCCTGGCGGACGGCTGACCCACGGCCGCACAGACGGCACGGCGAAGGCCCGGGCCCCTCACGGGGCCCGGGCCTTGTCCTCCGGCCCCCGCGGGCAGAGCCCGCTGATGGACCAGGTCGTCACGCCGCGACCGGAACCTCCGGCGCCGCGCCGTTGGTGGCCGGCGACAGTGCCAGTTCCAGGACCTGGCGGACATCCGTCACGGCGTGGACTTCGAGCTTGTCCAGCACCTCGGCGGGGACGTCGTCCAGGTCGGGCTCGTTGCGCTTGGGGATGACGACGGTCGTGACGCCTGCCCGGTGGGCCGCCAGCAGCTTCTGCTTCACGCCGCCGATGGGCAGGACGCGGCCGGTCAGGGAGACCTCGCCCGTCATCGCCACGTCCGTGCGGACCAGGCGCCCGGACAGGAGCGACGCGAGAGCCGTCGTCATCGTGATGCCCGCGCTCGGACCGTCCTTCGGCACCGCACCGGCCGGGAAGTGGATGTGCACGCCCCGGTCCTTCAGGTCGGCGACGGGCAGCTCCAGTTCCGCGCCGTGCGAGCGCAGGAAGGACAGGGCGATCTGCGCGCTCTCCTTCATCACGTCACCCAGTTGGCCCGTCAGGGTCAGGCCCGCCGCGCCCGTCTCCGGGTCGGCCAGCGACGCCTCCACGAACAGCACGTCACCGCCTGCGCCGGTCACCGCCAGGCCCGTCGCCACGCCCGGCACCGCTGTACGGCGCTGCGCGGGGTCCTGGGCGGACTCGGGCACGTGGTGCGGCCGGCCGATCAGTGCGCGCAGGTCGCCGTCCGCGATGGTGAACGGCAGCTTGCGCTCGCCCAGTTCGTGCTGGGCCGCGACCTTGCGCAGGAGCCGCGCGATCGACCGCTCCAGCGTGCGGACGCCGGCCTCGCGCGTGTACTCGCCGGCGAGCTTGCGCAGCGCGCTCTCGTCGAGCGTCACCTCGTCCTTCGCCAGGCCCGCCCGTTCCAGCTGACGCGGGAGCAGGTGGTCGCGGGCGATGACGACCTTCTCGTCCTCGGTGTAGCCGTCGAGGCGGACCAGCTCCATACGGTCGAGCAGGGCCTCCGGGATGGCTTCCAGGACGTTGGCGGTGGCGAGGAAGACGACGTCCGACAGGTCCAGTTCCACTTCCAGGTAGTGGTCGCGGAAGGTGTGGTTCTGGGCCGGGTCCAGGACCTCCAGGAGCGCGGCCGCGGGGTCGCCCCGGAAGTCGGACCCCACCTTGTCGATCTCGTCGAGGAGGACGACCGGGTTCATCGACCCTGCCTCCTTGATCGCGCGCACGATCCGGCCGGGCAGCGCGCCGACGTACGTACGGCGGTGGCCGCGGATCTCGGCCTCGTCGCGGACGCCGCCGAGGGCGACCCGGACGAACTTCCGGCCCATGGCGTGCGCCACGGACTCGCCGAGCGAGGTCTTGCCCACGCCGGGCGGGCCGACGAGCGCGAGCACGGCACCGCCGCGCCGCCCGCCGACGACGCCCAGGCCCCGGTCGCTGCGGCGCTTGCGCACCGCCAGGTACTCGGTGATGCGCTCCTTCACGTCCTCGAGCCCGGCGTGCTCGGCGTCGAGGATCCGCTTGGCGCCCTGGATGTCGTACGCGTCCTCGGTCCGCTCGTTCCACGGGAGTTCGAGGACGGTGTCCAGCCAGGTGCGGATCCAGGAGCCCTCCGGGGACTGGTCGCTGGACCGCTCCAGCTTGTCGACCTCCTTGAGGGCCGCTTCCCGCACCTTCTCGGGCAGGTCGGCGGCCTCCACGCGGGCGCGGTAGTCGTCGGACTCCTCGCCGTCCTGTTCGCCGTTCAGCTCGCGCAGTTCCTTGCGGACGGCCTCCAGCTGACGGCGCAGCAGGAACTCGCGCTGCTGCTTGTCGACGCCTTCCTGGACGTCCTTGGCGATGGTTTCGGCGACGTCCTGTTCGGCGAGGTGGTCGCGCAGTTGCTGGGTGGCGAGCCTGAGGCGGGTGACCGGGTCGGCGGTCTCCAGCAGCTCCACCTTCTGCTCGGTGCTCAGGAAGGGCGAGTAGCCGGAGTTGTCGGCGAGGGCGGACACGTCGTCGATGGCCTGGACGCGGTCGACGACCTGCCAGGCGCCGCGCTTGCGCAGCCAGGCGGTGGCGAGGGCCTTGTACTCCTTCACCAGTTCGGCGACCTGTCCGGGCAGCGGCTCGGGCACGCTCTCGTCGAGCCGCGCGCCCTCGACCCAGAGTGCGGCTCCCGGTCCGGTCGTCCCGGCGCCGATCCTGACGCGGCCGCGACCGCGGATCAGGGCGCCCGGGTCGCCGTCGGCCAACCGGCCGACCTGCTCGACGGTGCCGAGCACGCCGGTGCCGGCGTAGGTCCCGTCGATGCGCGGCACCAGGAGCACCTTCGGCTTCCCGGGTTGCGCACGGGCGGCCGCCTGGGCGGCCTCCACCGCGGCGCGTACATCGGCGTCGTTCAAGTCCAGCGGGACCACCATCCCGGGCAGCACGACCTCGTCGTCGAGCGGCAGCACGGGCAGGGTGAGCGGTGTGGACGTCGAAGCCATGATCTCCCCTTAGGCAGTCAAGTTGAGTTATGCCGACTCAATGCACGGGGAGGCCCGAATGTTCCCGGGTCTCGGTTCGCTGTGAGTGATCAGCCGCCTCACACCCGGTGACCTCGGCTTTCGTGAATAAACGGTTGCCGCGGGTCGATCCTTCCCGCACCGTCTCCCCGTGACAGATACAGAGATCCTTCTCGCGGCCTACGACGACCAGATGCGCGGCGCGCCCCCGACTCCGCCCGTCGGCGTGACGTATGAACAGGACGGCCCGCTGCTGCGGATCGTCGGCGGATTCCGCGGCCTCGTCAGCGGCCCGCGCTCCCTCGGCGTGCGCGGCGCCGAGCTGGACCGGCTCATCGCGCGGCAGCGTGACTTCTTCGCGGCGCGCGGCGAGGCGGTGGAGTGGAAGACCCGCTCCCACGACGACCCGGCCGACCTCACCGACCGGCTGCGCGCGGCGGGCTTCGTGCCCGAGGACCAGGAGACGGTCCTGGTCGGACGTGCCGCCGACATGGCCGTACGGCAGCCGGTCCTTCCCGAGGGCGTGACGCTGCGCCGCGTCACGGCGGACGCGGACATGCGCCGGATCGCGGCGATGGAGTCGGTGGTGTGGGGCCAGGACTGGAGCTGGCTCGCCGAGGATCTGACCGGCCGGGTCGCGTCCGCCCCGGACGAGATCTCCGTCCATGTCGCCGAGGCGGACGGCGAGGTCGTCTCGGCCGCGTGGCTGGTGTTCCGGAAGGGGACCGCGTTCGCGAGCCTGTGGGGCGGGTCAACGCTGGCCGAGTGGCGGGGCCGCGGTGTCTACCGCGCGCTGGTCGCCACCCGCGCGGCCCTCGCCGTCGCCCGCGAGGTCACCTATCTGCATGTCGACGCCTCCGACGACAGCGCGCCCATCCTGCGGCGGCTGGGCTTCGCGGCGGTGACGACGACCACCCCGTACGTGTGGTCACCCCCGGCCGGCTGAGACCGGCTTCGCGTGCACGGCGCGCCGGCGCCGCACCACCGGCCACATCGCGATCCCGATGACCAGGGAGATCAGATGCCCCCAGTTGGTCAGCGGATCCGTGAGGTTCAGCAGGTCCTGGACCAGCATCGCGCCGAACAGGACCAGCACCGGCCACCGCAGCCACGGCCGCAGCAGCCCGGCCAGCGCGCCGGTGCTCGCGGCCACGCCGAAGCTGATGCCGTAGTCGAGGCGGTACAGGGAACTGTCGGGCAGGTGGCCGACCAGCACCGCGAGCCCCACCGGGACCTCGGTCGCGAGGGTGGCCAGGACATGTCCGCCGAGGAAGACGGCGGCGGTGCGCGCGCCGCCGATCCGCCGCTCCAGGGCGGTGAGCACAAGCAGGAAGCCGAGCGTGTACGGCGCCAGGAAGCCGCCCGCGATCCACAGCGCGCTGGCGAGCAGCACCAGCACGGGTGTCCGCACGAGGTGCGCGACATCGGTGCTGGAGCCCTGGTGCAGGGCGTGGACGAGGTCGGGGTCGGCGTACGTGGCGATCAGTGAGGTGACGGCCAGTACGGCGGCGTAGGCGAGGGTGAACGGGGTGCCGGTGGGGGTGGGAAGCAGGCGCCAGGGGCGGAAGGCGCGGATCGCGGGCGCGGGGGCCCCGCTCGCCGTGGCCTCGGTGAGCACCGGGGGCAGGGGCGGCAGCACCGGGGGCAGGGGCGGCGGCGCGGGCACCGTGGCGGCGCCCAGCGGTCCGCGCTGCCGTGGCATCCCGTCCAGCAGTTCGGCCACCTCGGGCGCCGGAGTGGAGCCCGTCACATCCCCGACCGCGGTCCGTTCCAAGGTGAGGCGCTCCTTCCGTTTATCCCACCCTCGGACCACCGCCCCGCCGTGTCTGTGATCAGCGCCACACCGAGGCCGATTCTCAGCAACCTCTCAAGAAGTTCTCGCGTCTCTATTGGGTTTCGCACCCTGAGAGGCCGGGGCCGCCGCGGGCAGCCCCGCCCCGTGACCCCAATTCCCCGGCCGCCCCGGCCCGGACCTGCCAGGATGGCCGGATGCCCGCTTCGTACGACATCCCCGAAGTCCTGGACCGTCGCGAGGGCCCGCACGGCGAGATCGTGCTGCGACGGCACGGAGAGCTGCTCCAGATCATCGCGAACGGCTGCTTTCTGATGGACACCTCCGACGGCCGCTCGGAGCGGCTGCTGATCGACGCGGCGCTCGGCGCGCTGGACGGGCGGCCGGCGCCGGAGGTACTGATCGGCGGGCTGGGCGTGGGGTTCTCGCTCGCACATGCCGCCGCCGATCCGCGCCCGGGACGGATCGCCGTCGTGGAGCGTGAGCACGCGATTATCGACTGGCATCGTGACGGCCCGTTGTCCGACTTCTCCGCCTCGGCCCTCGCCGATCCGCGCACCGAGATTCTGGAAACGGATCTCGTGGCGTACGTACATGAGACATCCGCCACGTATGACGCCCTGTGCCTCGACATCGACAACGGCCCCGGCTGGACGGTCACCGAGGGCAACGACAGCCTGTACTCACCGGCCGGACTGGCGGGCTGCGCAGGGGTGTTGAGGCCGGGTGGGGTGCTTGCCGTATGGTCCGCCCAGCCGTCTCCGGAATTCGAAGAAACCTTGTGTAATGCCGGATTCCAACAGGTGCGTACCGAAGAGATCCCCGTTGCCCGGGGCGTTCCGGACGTCGTACATCTCGCCGTACGACCTGGATAGCCGTGGCACGGTGACTCCCCGTACTCTGCTCACCTGACGCGGATCATTCAAGCGTCAATCGCAAGCATGCGCAGGCATAGCCAGATAGCGGGATCACCCCACGGATTCCGGAAAGCAACTTTGGGGCGGGCGATGGAGCAGACACACACCTCCCACAACGGCACGGCGGCGACCCCTGGTGCACAGCGCCGGGTCCTCGTGGTCGAGGACGATCCGACCATCGTGGACGCCATCGCGGCCCGTCTGCGCGCCGAGGGTTTCCTCGTGCAGACCGCGGGCGACGGTCCGGCGGCCGTCGACACGGCGGAGGCATGGCAGCCCGACCTGCTGATCCTCGACATCATGCTGCCGGGCTTCGACGGCCTGGAGGTATGCCGCCGGGTGCAGGCCCAGCGGCCGGTGCCGGTACTGATGCTGACCGCGCGTGACGACGAGACCGACATGCTGGTCGGGCTCGGGGTCGGCGCCGACGACTACATGACCAAGCCGTTCTCGATGCGGGAGCTGGCGGCGCGCGTGCATGTGCTGCTGCGCCGCGTCGAGCGGGCCGCGCTGGCCGCCACGACCCCCCGGTCGGGCATCCTTCGGCTCGGCGAGCTGGAGATCGACCACGCGCAGCGGCGGGTGCGGGTGCGCAGTGAGGACGTTCACCTCACCCCCACGGAGTTCGACCTCCTGGTGTGCCTGGCGAACACCCCGCGCGCGGTGCTCTCGCGTGAGCAGCTCCTCGCCGAGGTGTGGGACTGGGCCGACGCCTCCGGCACCCGGACCGTCGACAGCCACATCAAGGCGCTGCGCCGGAAGATCGGCGCCGAGCGGATCCGCACGGTGCACGGCGTGGGCTACGCCCTGGAGACCCCGACGCCATGAGCGACGGGCCGGCGCGGAGAGGCCCCGGGGAGCCCTGGGGCGGCGTAAGTCCGTTCTCGATCAAGACCAAGCTGGGCGCGCTGGTCATCATCGCGGTGCTGATCACCACCGGCCTGTCGATGATCGCCGTGCGCACCCAGACGGAGCTGCGCTTCATCACGGTCTTCTCGATGATCGCCACACTGCTCATTACGCAGTTCGTGGCGCATTCGCTCACCGCGCCGCTGGACGAGATGAACGCGGTGGCCCGGTCCATCTCGCACGGCGACTACACCCGCCGGGTACGCGACAACCGCCGGGACGAGCTGGGCGACCTCGCCGGGACGATCAACCTCATGGCCGACGAGCTGGAGGCCCAGGACCAGCAGCGCAAGGAGCTGGTGGCGAACGTCTCGCACGAGCTGCGCACGCCGATCGCGGGCCTGCGGGCGGTCCTTGAGAACGTCGTCGACGGCATCGCCGAGGCCGACCCCGAGACGATGCGTACGGCGCTGAAGCAGACCGAGCGCCTCGGCCGGCTCGTGGAGACGCTTCTCGACCTGTCCCGCCTGGACAACGGCGTCGTACCGCTGCGCCTGCGGCGCTTCGAGGTGTGGCCGTACCTGTCCGGTGTGCTGAAGGAGGCCAACATGGTCTCCTCGGCGCGCGGGGGCATGGCGTCGGGCTCCGGCAGCCACACCCGTACGGACGTCCATCTGCATCTCGACGTCTCCCCGCCGGAGCTGACCGCGCACGCCGACCCGGAGCGCATCCACCAGGTCGTCGCCAACCTCATCGACAACGCGATCAAGCACAGCCCGCCGCACGGCCGCGTGACGGTCAAGGCGCGGCGCGGGGCACACGCCGAGTCGCTGGTGCTGGAGGTCCTGGACGAGGGGCCGGGCATTCCGAGGTCGGACTGGCACCGGGTCTTCGAGCGGTTCAACCGGGGTGCCGTGAGCCGGCCGCACGGGCCGGGCAGCGACGGCGGTACGGGACTGGGGCTGGCGATCGCGCGCTGGGCCGTCGATCTGCACGGCGGCCGGATCGGAGTGGCCGAATCCGAGCGGGGTTGCCGGATTCTTGTCACACTCCCGGGGCAGCCATCCGTACCAAGTTGACGTAAAGTTCGAAGCGGAGCGCCAAGATCCACGTCTGTCCTGGCTGACGGACACGTGTGATCAGCGAGAGCCCCACGCCGTAGGCGTGCCGGGCGATGATCGCGCCATCCCACATGAACCGGAACCTCGCTTGTTTCCCGCCATTTCCAGGCCCGAAACACGCTTTCCGGTGTGACTTACACGACGATGACCTTGCTCAGCCTGACCTTCCCGGCCATGGGGGCGTAGCCTTGATTCCCGCTGTCCATCACCTTGTGAAGCGGAAGAGGGCGGTTGCCGCCGTGTCGCCACAGTCCCCCAGTAACTCGAGCATCTCGACCGACGACCAAGCGGGCAAGAACCCCGCTGCCGCGTTCGGTCCGAACGAGTGGCTCGTCGACGAGATCTATCAGCAGTACCTCCAGGACCCCAATTCGGTAGACCGAGCCTGGTGGGACTTCTTCGCCGACTACAAGCCGGGGGCGCCCGCCGCCTCGGCTCCGGCGGGTACTGCGGCCGCGGGGGCCGCAGAGACCACCACCACGGCTCCGGCCGCACCGGCTGCTCCGGCCACCCCGTCGGTCCCCGCGCCGGCCCCGAAGCCCGCTGCCGCCGCTCCGGCTCCGGCAGCCGCCCCGGCCCCGGCGAAGCCCGCCGCGCCCGCTCCGGCCGCGAAGCCGGCTCAGCCGAAGAAGGCCGAGCCCGCTGCCGCCGCTGCCGGCGGTCCCGAGCTCGTGACGCTGCGCGGCCCCGCCGCCGCGGTCGCGAAGAACATGAACGCCTCGCTGGAGGTGCCCACGGCCACGTCCGTGCGCGCGGTCCCGGTGAAGCTGCTCTTCGACAACCGCATCGTCATCAACAACCACCTGAAGCGCGCCCGGGGCGGGAAGATCTCCTTCACGCACCTGATCGGCTACGCGATGGTGCAGGCCATCAAGGCCATGCCGTCGATGAACTACTCCTTCGCGGAGAAGGACGGCAAGCCGACCCTGGTCAAGCCCGACCACGTCAACTTCGGCCTCGCCATCGACCTGGTGAAGCCCAACGGCGACCGTCAGCTGGTCGTCGCGGGCATCAAGAAGGCCGAGACGCTGAACTTCTTCGAGTTCTGGCAGGCCTACGAGGACATCGTCCGCCGCGCTCGCGACGGCAAGCTGGGCATGGACGACTTCACCGGCGTGACGGTCTCCCTGACCAACCCCGGTGGCCTCGGCACCGTCCACTCGGTCCCGCGTCTGATGCCCGGCCAGTCGGTCATCATGGGCGTCGGCTCCATGGACTACCCGGCGGAGTTCCAGGGCACCTCCCAGGACACCCTGAACAAGCTCGGCATCTCGAAGGTCATGACGCTCACGTCGACCTACGACCACCGGGTGATCCAGGGCGCCGCCTCCGGCGAGTTCCTGCGGATCGTCGCGAACCTCCTCCTCGGTGAGAGCGGCTTCTACGACGACATCTTCGAGGCGCTGCGCATCCCCTACGAGCCGGTTCGCTGGCTCAAGGACATCGACGCCAGCCACGACGACGACGTCACCAAGGCCGCCCGGGTCTTCGAGCTGATCCACTCCTACCGGGTCCGCGGCCACGTCATGGCCGACACCGACCCGCTGGAGTACCAGCAGCGCAAGCACCCCGACCTGGACATCACCGAGCACGGCCTCACCCTGTGGGACCTGGAGCGCGAGTTCGCCGTCGGCGGCTTCGCCGGCAAGTCCCTGATGAAGCTGCGCGACATCCTCGGTGTGCTGCGCGACTCGTACTGCCGCACCACCGGCGTCGAGTTCATGCACATCCAGGACCCCAAGCAGCGCCGGTGGATCCAGGACCGCATCGAGCGCGCGCACACCAAGCCGGAGCGCGAGGAGCAGCTGCGCATCCTGCGCCGGCTGAACGCGGCGGAGGCCTTCGAGACCTTCCTGCAGACGAAGTACGTCGGCCAGAAGCGCTTCTCCCTGGAGGGCGGCGAGTCCGTCATCCCGCTGCTGGACGCGGTCATCGACAGCGCGGCCGAGTCGCGTCTGGACGAGGTCGTCATCGGCATGGCCCACCGCGGCCGGCTGAACGTCCTGGCGAACATCGTCGGCAAGTCGTACGCCCAGATCTTCCGCGAGTTCGAGGGCAACCTCGACCCGAAGTCGATGCACGGCTCCGGTGACGTGAAGTACCACCTGGGCGCCGAGGGCACCTTCACCGGCCTCGACGGCGAGCAGATCAAGGTCTCCCTGGTCGCGAACCCCTCCCACCTGGAGGCGGTGGACCCGGTCCTGGAGGGCGTCTCACGCGCCAAGCAGGACATCATCAACAAGGGCGGCACGGACTTCACCGTCCTGCCGGTGGCGATCCACGGCGACGCGGCCTTCGCGGGCCAGGGCGTGGTGGCCGAGACCCTGAACATGTCGCAGCTGCGCGGTTACCGCACCGGCGGCACGGTCCACATCGTCATCAACAACCAGGTCGGCTTCACGGCGGCTCCCGAGTCGTCGCGCTCCTCGATGTACGCCACCGACGTGGCCCGCATGATCGAGGCGCCGATCTTCCACGTGAACGGCGACGACCCCGAGGCGGTCGTCCGCGTTGCCCGTCTGGCCTTCGAGTTCCGCCAGGCGTTCAACAAGGACGTCGTGATCGACCTCATCTGCTACCGCCGCCGCGGTCACAACGAGTCGGACAACCCGGCCTTCACCCAGCCGCTGATGTACGACCTGATCGACAAGAAGCGCTCGGTGCGCAAGCTCTACACCGAGTCCCTCATCGGTCGCGGCGACATCACCCTGGAAGAGGCCGAGCAGGCGCTCCAGGACTACCAGGGCCAGCTGGAGAAGGTCTTCACGGAGGTCCGCGAGGCCACATCGCAGCCGGCCGCCGCGGAGCCCTCGGACCCGCAGGCCGAGTTCCCGGTCGCCGTGAACACCGCGGTGACCTCGGAGGTCGTCAAGCGGATCGCCGAGTCCCAGGTCAACATCCCCGACCACATCACCGTCCACCCGCGTCTGCTGCCGCAGCTCCAGCGCCGGGCGTCGATGGTCGAGGACGGCACCATCGACTGGGGCATGGGCGAGACCCTCGCCATCGGCTCCCTCCTGCTGGAGGGCGTCCCGGTCCGGCTGTCCGGCCAGGACTCGCAGCGCGGTACGTTCGGCCAGCGCCACGCGGTCATCATCGACCGTGAGACGGGCGAGGAGTACACGCCGCTGCAGTACCTCTCCGAGGACCAGTCGCGGCTGAACGTCTACAACTCGCTCCTCTCCGAGTACGCGGCCATGGGCTTCGAGTACGGCTACTCGCTGGCCCGCCCCGAGGCGCTCGTGATGTGGGAGGCGCAGTTCGGCGACTTCGTCAACGGCGCCCAGACGGTCGTGGACGAGTTCATCTCGTCGGCCGAGCAGAAGTGGGCCCAGACGTCGGGCGTCGTCCTGCTCCTGCCGCACGGTTACGAGGGCCAGGGCCCGGACCACTCGTCCGCCCGCCCGGAGCGCTTCCTCCAGATGTGCGCGCAGAACAACATGACGGTCGCCATGCCGACGTCGCCGTCGAACTACTTCCACCTCCTGCGGTGGCAGTCGCACAACCCGCACCACAAGCCGCTGGTCGTCTTCACCCCGAAGTCGATGCTGCGTCTGAAGGCCGCGGCCTCGAAGGCGGAGGAGTTCACGACCGGGCAGTTCCAGCCGGTCATCGGCGACTCCTCGGTCGACCCGGCCGCCGTCAAGAAGGTCGTCTTCTGCGCGGGCAAGGTCTACTACGACCTCGAGGCCGAGCGGAAGAAGCGCGGCGTCACGGACGCTGTAGCTGCCGAGACGGCGATTATCCGCATCGAGCGCCTGTACCCGCTGCCGGGTACCGAGCTCCAGGCCGAGATCGCCAAGTACCCGAACGCCGAGAAGTACCTGTGGGCCCAGGAGGAGCCGGCGAACCAGGGTGCGTGGCCGTTCATCGCGCTCAACCTGATCGACCACCTGGACCTGGCGGTCGGCGCCGAAGTCCCGCACGGCGAGCGCCTGCGCCGGATCTCCCGTCCGCACGGGTCGTCCCCGGCGGTGGGTTCGGCCAAGCGCCACCAGGCCGAGCAGGAGCAGTTGGTGCGTGAGGTGTTCGAGGCGTAGTCCTCGGGCGGTTCAGCCGAACCTCAGGGCCCGGTGCCGAGTTCATCCTCGGTGCCGGGCCCTTTCGCCTGCCCGTGGGGGTGGTGGAGAGCGTGCGCGGTGGAGTCGGCTGATCAGATCGGCTGCGGCTCGAAGTCCCAGTACGGGCGCTGTCGTTCGAGGATGTGGCGGGTCTGGGGGTGGTCGGCGCCGAGCCGTGAGGTCAGGCGGGCCACCGTGTCCTGGTACAGCGCCTCGGACTCGTCCCGTTCGCCCAGCTCAGCCAGGTCCAGTGCGAGCCCGGCCCGCAGGCTGATGGTGAGCACATGCGCGTCGCCCAGGACGCGCGCGGAACGGTCGGCGGTCTCCCGGCCCAGCGCTGCCGCCGCCTCGATCTCTCCTACGCCGGTCAGGGCGGCGACCTCGTTCTTGGCGCAGCCGATGGCCCAGGGGTGGTCCCGGCCCACCGCCCGCCGCATCTGACGGGCGGTCTGCCGGGACACCTCCAGCGCGGCCCGGTTCTCGCCCATGTCACGCATGACGGTGGCGACGTTGTCCCGCGCGCCGATCGCGTACGGGTGACGGTCGCCGAGCTGGGCGGCGTAGTGGGTGGCGGTGGCTTCTGCCAGGTCCCTGGCCTCCTCCGTACGCTCCAGGTCGCGCAGCAGCATCGCGTAGTCGCAGGACACCATCAGGGTCTCCGGGTGCAGCACGCCCCGGCGGCGGATCAGCTTCTCGCGGACGCCGCGCAGCATGGCGTGCGCGAACTGGAGGTCTCCGACCCGGCGGGCGCACAGGGCGAGGTTGTGCTCGGCGAGCAGGGTCTGGCTGTGGGTACGGTCCAGGACCTGGCCGTGGACACGGGAGTTGTGGCCCTGGATGGTCAGGGCCTCGCGGTAGCTGCCGAGCAGCCGCAGCATCCAGGCGGTGCGCAGCGAGGAGTTGAGGGTGAGGGCGTCGCGTTCGCCGAGTAACTCCAGGCGGGCCTCGTAGATCCTGCGGTGCAGGGCGAGCGACTCGGTGTAGTGGCCCTGGAGGCCGAGGGCGACGGCGAGGTTGCTGCGGACGGCGAGGGTGCGCGGTACCTGTGCGCCGCCGAGTTCCGCGGCGGCGCTCGCGGCGGCCTCCTCGAACAGGGCGCGGGCCTCCGGGTAGCGGCCGAGCGCCATGAGGGTGCCGCCGAGGCCGTCCTTGGCGCGGATCACCTCGATCGGCCGGACGTCGGGGGCGCGTTCGAGCCGCCCGAGGATCTCCCGGCCGACCGTCTCCGCCTCCGCGTACTTGCCCGCTCTGCGCAGCATGTTGGCGAGCTGGTGGACGGCCACGAGCACCGAGCGGTCGGTGTCGCCCGAGGTGGCCCGCCAGTGCTCCACGGCCTTGCGGCTGAGCAGCCATCCGTCGTGGTACTCGCCCCGCATCCGCAGGTACTCGATGCAGTTGAGGACCAGTTCGCGCGCGTCGTCGTCGTCCGACTCCAGGGCCCCGGAGGGTTCGAGGTGCGGGATGAGGGCGGCGTAGCGGGCCCAGTTGCCGGCCGAGGAGGAGTCGCGCGGGTCCGCGGAGACGAGGACCTTGCGGGCGGCGGCCGAGTAGCGCTCGGCGTCGGCGGGCGACTGGATGGACCGTACGAAGCGGTGGAAGAGGCGGTGCATGCGCAGGGTGCCGACGGTCTGGGTGTCCATCCGCGGCCCGGGTTCGTACTCGATCCGCATGGAGGTGATCTCGGACAGCCGGCGCAGGGCGGTGTTCCAGCTGCTGGGCTCGGCGATCAGCTCGTCCAGTTCGGCGGGCAGGTCGCCGTGCCGGGCGGTCTGGAGCAGCCGTACCGGCACCACGTCGTGCGAGAAGCAGACGAGCAGGTTGAGCAGCTGCCAGGCGGACTCCGAGCCGTCGCGCAGGGTGTTGACGAGCTTCGCCCAGGCGACCTCGAAGCTCTCCGGGTACTGGCCGGAGGCCATGACGCCGAAGCGGTCCGGGCGGCCGTCGCGGATGTCCCGGATGTAGTCGTCGACCGGCACGGTCGGGTTGATGTCCAGCCAGGCGGCCGTCTGGTCGAGCAGCAGGGGCATGTCCTCCACGGCCTCGGCGAGGCGCGCGGCCTGGTTGTCGCTGAGACGTTCCGTGCGGCGCCCGGCGAAGGCGACGCTCTCACGGCGTTCGAAGACGGGCACGGCGATGTTCTCGGCGTGGGCGCCCCACTCGCTGCGGTGGGTGGTGACGAGGATGTGGCCGCGGCCTTCGGGCACCAGGTCGATCACCCGCTCCGGGTCGCCGGCGCCGTCCAGGACGAGCAGCCAGGGCCGGGCGGTGTGGTCGAGTTCGCGGCGGACGGCCGTGATGGTGGCGGCGAGGTCGCCGGAGTCCCGCAGGTCCAGGGCGGGTGCGAGGTCGGCGAACTGCTGGCGGGCGGTGACGCGCTGGGCGGCGTTGATCCACCAGACGATGTCGTACTCACCGGCGAACCGGTGGACGTACTCCAGGGCCAGCTGGGTCTTGCCGAAGCCGCCGGGGCCGAGCAGCGCCACGGCGGCGCCGTCGGGTCCGGCGGCGGAGAGGGCGCCGTAGACCTTCTCCAGCAGTTCGGTGCGGCCGATGAAGCGGCGGTTGCGGCGCGGGACGTGCCAGACGTCCGGCGGATCGTCGGGGAAGCGGGGGCCTCGGCGCAGGTCGATCAGGACGCCCGGGGCGGGTATGCCCGCGCACTCCAGGACCCGGCTGCGCGCGACCTCGGGCCGCAGACCGCGCAGTTCGACGGGGGCCAGGGCGATGACGGCCTCGGGCATGGGCCGGGCGGTGATGCTCACGGCGGCTATGCGGTCCTGGTAGGCCGGCAGCACCTGTCGCAGGGCCTCGGCCCAGGCGTCGAACCGCTCGTCGCCCAGTCGCTCGTGCCAGTCGTCGATCACGAGCAGGACGCGTCCCGGCGCGCTGAGCAGGCTGGTGAACGCCTCGGCGGTCGGCGGTCGGCGCAGCGGGTTCCACCTGATCAGCGTGGTGCCCCGTCCCGCGGCCCGGATCTGGTGGTCGATCCACTTGGCCCAGGACTCGCTCTGTCCGGCGAAGACCACCGTGACGTGTCCGAGTTCCGCCGCCATCTCGCCGTATCCCCTCGACTGAACCTGGTCACGACTGTGCACAGGTTATTCAATTGTGCGTCAAATCGGTTCCAGAGGTAATGAGTTGAGCATTGTTCCAGTCACCGGGCCGGGCGGGACGTCCGCTCCAGCCGGTGCGCGACGTGCCGGACGAGCCGCTCCAGGTCGGCGCAGTAGACACTGGGATGCCGGAACCCGGTCCCGGGAGCGTACCGGTGCACGTAGTTCCCGCCCCCGCACACCTTCCCCACGGGGCAGCCCAGACACTCCTCGGCCAGCGCCCGCTCCCCCAGCTGCCGTGCGGCGACGCCGGGATGGCGCAGGGCCTGGTCGAACGGGTGCCGGTGGACGTCGAGCCCGGTCTCCGAGGCGCCCGCGTACGCCGACCTGAGTGAGTCGACCTGCTCGATGGCACCGTCCGTCTCGACCACGACGGCCGCCATCGGTGACAGCCCCACGGCCTCGGCGCGGCTGGGAGAGCCGAGCAGCAGCCCGGCGATCTCCTGGAACAGCCGTACGCGCGTGCTGAGCCGTCCCTCGTCCCACCAGGCGTCGAAGACGGTGGCGAGCCAGTCGCCGTAGGGCGTGGGGTGGGGGCGGTGCCTGCCCGGGGGCCGGCTCGTCGTACCCGGGGGCGGCTGGGCCCAGTTGGCGTGCGGGAGGAGGAAGTCGACGCCTGGCGGGTGCAGCGCGAGGAGCGAGCGGTAGACGTCCAGGGGGTCGGCGGCCAGGTCGATCGTGCAGAGGATTCCGGCGTACGACTTCGGTCGCGCCGCGAGCCGGCGCGCCGCCGCGTGGGCGGCGGGCCAGGCGGGGCGCCCGGCGTGGTCGGTCCGGCGGGCGTTGTGCGCGGCTCGCCCGCCGTCGAGGCTGAGGCCGACCCGGATGTCCGCGTCGGCGAGGCGGTCGAGGGCCTTGGCCGTCAGGAGGGTGCCGTTGGTCTGGACGGTGGCGGTGACCCGGCAGTCGACGGCCTCGCGTACCGCGGCGGCGTAGGCGAGGACGGGGCCGGGGCCGGTGAGGAGGGGCTCGCCGCCGTGGAGTTCGATGCGGACGGTGTCGAGGCGGTGGGCGCGGACGTGCTCGGCGATCCGGTCCGCGGCGCGGCGCATGGTGCGCTCGGAGACGCGGGCCGGGCGGTCACGCCAGCCGTGGTCGGGGCCCTGGTAGAGGTAGCAGTAGGTGCAGTCGAGGTTGCACCGGCCGTGCACCTTCAGCACGAACTGCCGGAAGGGGACCGGCCGGTGGGCCGTGGTGTCGAGGAGGGCGTGCGGCCACGGCGGGTGGGGGCGGGTCGTCATGGGGCGTCTTCGTAGTGGGCGACGACGGGGTTCTCCCCCTCACGGGTACGGAGTTCGGCGAGGATCGCCGCCAAAACCGGGTGGTCGGTGTGGTCGGGTGGCGCGATCTCCGGGAGGGGTATGTGGGTGTCGTCGGTGGGGAGGGTCACTCGTCGGCCGTTTCGGGGGACAGGCGGGAGATGCGCGAGCTGAGGAGGCGGATGCTCTCCCGGTCGGCCGTCCGGCGCAGGGCACGCCGGTAGTCGGCGAGGGCTTCGTAGGCCCTGCCCATCTCCTCTCGCGCCCGGCCCCGGACCATGAGGGCCCCGGCGACCAGCTCGCCGTCATCCGCCTCCTCGGCGAACTCGACGGCCTGTCCGCACAGGTCGATCGCCGTGTGCAGATGGGCGAGCGCGTCCGTGCGCTCGTACAGCAGCCGGGACACGGCTGCCCGGCTGATCAGACCGTGCGCGAGGAGCACCGGCTTCTCGGAGCCGCGAACGGCTTCCGCGAACAGCCAGTCGGCCTCGTACAGGTCGGTCAGCACACGGGTCTGGAGGTAGCGGTGGTGGTAGGCGCGGCCCAGGTTCCAGCGCCGCCACGGCAGCCGGGGATCGTCCGGCAGGGACTCGTCGACCGCCTGGCGCAGATGGTCCACGCTCCTGGCGATGTCCACGGCCTCCGCGCTCAGGACGGACCTGGCGTAGAAGGCCAGGCCGAGGTCGGTCAGCACCACCGGCCGCCGTGGGTCGTCCTCGTCGAGCAGCGGTACGGCCTGTCCCCAGGCGTCGACGGCGCGGTACAGCTCGGCCGGGTCCGCGGACTGCTCGTAACGGTCGCGATAGATCTTCCCGGCCCGCACCAGACCGTCGAACCGCAGCTCCTGGTCGTCGCCGGCGGCCTGGAGGGCCTGCTCCACCGCGTACAGCAGCAGCCCCTCCTCGCGCTCGGTGTGCGGGATCTCGACGGCGACCGCCACGTCCAGCCAGATCCGGCAGCGCTCGGCGGCCGGCAGGGCGCGCTCGTCCCGGACCGCCTCCATGAGGTCCTCGGCGGCACTCGCGGCGGCGTCGGCGGCGACCCCGTCGTGGCCCTCGCGCTCCCGGGCCAGTTCGAGCCACAGCCGTCCCCGGGCCACGAGGGCGAGCACGGCGCCGGACAGCTGGAACCACACACTCGCCGCGTCGACGGCCCGCCGCAGCTGGAGCAGGCGCCAGTCCGGGGTGTAGGGCCCGACGTCCCCCAGCGCCCGCCGCACGCCGGTCAGCGCCTCCGCGGCGGCACTCCTGCGGGCCCGTGCCGCCGCCTCCGGGTCCTCGTCCGCCAGCACCGCGCCGAGGTTGAGGTCGGCCAGGTACAGCAGGACGTCCCGCGCCCGCTCCGTCGCCCGCGCCGGTTCGCCCCGGGCCCAGTCCCGCAGGCTCCGCGGAATCCCGTCGAAGTCGGCCCCGCTCTCCGGCACCTCCTGCGCCTGGGCCCAGCACACCAGTCCGAGTACGAGCCGTCCGCGCATCGTGACGGCCTGCCCGTCGAGCGCCTCCCACGCCTCCAGCAGGTCCTCGCCCACGCGGCGCACCCGCCACCGGGCGAGCAGCGCGTGGGCCAGTTCCTCGCCGGCGGCGATCCGCTCACCGCCCGACCCCGTGACCGCGACGGCCTGCCGTGAGTACTCCACCGCGGCGTCGAGTTCGCGGGTGAGGCCCTCGCCGTCGAACCGCGCGAGCGCCTGCCGGCCCAGGTCGAGCAGTTCCGTCGCGCTCTGCCCGGCGGCCATGGCTCCCGCGGCCATGGCTCCCGCCACCGCGGGCAGCCGCGCCCCCAGATCCCTCAGCACCTCGGCCGACACCTCGGCGAACGCCCGCAGCCCGGCCGGTTCCCGCTCCCCCGAGGGACCGGCCGGCCCCTCCCGGTGCGCGCCCGGCGGCACGGCGCCCCGCAGAAACGCCCCGGCCAGCGCGGGGAAGTTCCGCGCGCTGCGCCCGAACTTGCGCTCCACGTACTCGGAGCAGTGCTTGAACAGCAGCTCCACCTCGCCGACCGTCAGCCGGGACCGCAGCTCGCTCGCCACCCCCGGCAGGAAGTCGTAGCGGACGGCCCGTGGATCGTCCGCGTCCTCCCGGCGCCGCAGCAGCCCGCTGAGCAGCACTTCGGACAGTACGTCCGGCCCGCTTCCGGCCAGCATGGCGTGCTGGACGAGCTGCATCACCGGCAGGTACAGCGGCACCGCGGACAGATACACGGCCAGTCGGCGCGCCTCGGACGACGCCGGACGCCAGAACGCGCGCACGCGCTCCGCACCGCTGCGTTCCTGCGCCGCCCGCACCGGTGCGGCGGACGCGGGATGGCCGGCCCGCACCCAGGCGGCCGCGGCGGACAGCGACTGTCCCGTGGCGCCGGACACCAGTCGCGCCCAGCCCTCCACCGACTCCCGCCGCGGCGCGAGCACGGGGACGGGCAGCGCCCCGAAGGCCACCGGCTCCTTGTCGGGCCGGAACAGCAGCGACCCGGCGGGCCCCTCACGCCGGTGCAACATGCCCCGCCGGGCGGGCAGATGGGTGCGCAGCCACATCCGCTGCGGCAGCGGCTGCACGACGGCCACGGGCGCGGTGGTGGCCCAGCGGTGCAGCAGCCGCTGCATCTGCCCGCTGCGCCACATGGGTCCGGCGCAGTCGCTGAGGAGCAGCGTGACGCGCCGTCCGGTCGGGTCGCTGAGCTGCTCCGGTGCGTGGAGGACGGCACCGGGCTCCGGGGTGGCCGCGCAGCCGGGCAGTCCGCCCGGCGCCTCGTGCAGATAGCGCACCTGCACCTCACGGAAGGCACCGGCGCGGGCGCAGACCTGGCGCATCTCGTCGAGGGCCTGCTGCCATACGACCGTGGAGGTGGAGACGTCCATCAGGAGCAGCAGGCGGGCCTCGCGGCGCCGGTCGGTGCGCAGGACGGGCAGGACGAGGCCGGACTCGGCGGCGCGTTCGGCGGTGGCGTGCTCGTCGAGGGTGCGCGGGACGGGGCGCACGGGGGCGCGGTAGCGCTGGAGGGGCCGTAACCCCCGTTGCAGGGCGAGGGGTTCGGGCAGGGCGGGTGCGGCGGGGACACGGACCGGGGTCATCCGGACGTCGGTGTCGTCGCCGCCGGGTCCGGGCGCGAACAGGCGGGCGCTGTCCGGCTGCAGCAGGCCGTCGTCCCCGGCGGGCGGGCGGGGGGCCCGGGGCGGGTGCGGGGGCGGGGTGCCGGTGCCGACGGCCGCTCCCGGACCGGAGGGGGGAGGCCCTCCCGCCCTGTCGGCCTGTGCCGGGGCGGACGGCAGCCAGCGGGCCAGCCACAGCGCGTCCGCCAGCTCCTCGACGCCGGGCGGGATGCCCGCGTCCCGCATACGCGCGACCAGCGCCGTGAGCACGGGGCTCACGCCGCTGGCCGGGATGCCGGGAGCGGGGGGCGTCATCGGCTACCGGGGCCCTCGGTCGAGGGGCTGCATCAGCAGTTCCGAGATCTCCTCGCGCCGCCGGTCGGCCTCCCGGGCGGCGTGCTGGGCGAGGAAGATGGCGTTGAGCAGCTGGTCGGTGGGGCGCAGCGCGCCGTCGGCCTCGGACCTGGTGAACTGGTCGACGAGGTCGCGGTTGGCGTCGTAGGCACCCTGCCCGAAGTGGGCCTGGACGAGGGCGGCGAGCCTTTCGTCGCGCGGGGCCTTGAGATCGAGCGGGATGCAGCGACGCAGCAGCGCGGCGGGGAACTCGCGCTCGCGGTTGCTGGTCATGATGACGAACGGGAAGGCGTGACAGTGGACCTGACCGCCCGTCACCGTCACCCGGCGCCCGTCGTCGGTGAGGACCCGCACCTGAGGGTCGCGGTCGGCGATGCGCTCCAGCTCGGGGATGGCGAAGCGGCCTTCCTCCAGGACGTTGAGCAGGTCGTTCGGCAGGTCGATGTCGCTCTTGTCCAGCTCGTCGATGAGCAGTACCCGGGGCTTGTCGGCGCCGAGCAGAGCGGTGCCGAGCGGGCCGAGCTTGATGTACCGGCCGATGTCCCCGGCGCCTTCCTCACCGGGCAGCTGGGCGTCCTGGAGGCGGCCGATGGCGTCGTAGGTGTAGAGGCCGTCGCGCAGCTCGCTGCGGCTGACGATCGGCCACTCCAGGACGCGGCCGAGGTCGAGCTCGTAGGCGACGGAGTGGGCGAGCGTCGACTTGCCGACACCCGGTTCGCCGGTGACGAGGAGCGGGCGGCGCAGATACAGGGCGGCGTTGACGAGTTCGAGGGCGTCGGGGTCCTGGACGGGCAGCGGGACGGCCCGCTCGCCGAGCCTGCGGTGGGTGGCGGAGTCGAGTTGCGGGACGTCGTAGTCGACGGTCGGGGCGTCGAACTTCCGCCAGGGCGGTGGTTCCGGCAGCGCGTCGATCCTGGCCGGATCCGGCTGCCCGACACCCCGGTAGATGAACCACTCGCTCATGGTGCGCTCCTCGTCGACGGTCGGCGGTAGTCCACGTCCTGGCCGACGGGAGCGTCGTGCGCCCGCAGCGGGCCCCTGAAAACATACCCGCAACTGCCTTGGTACACCTGAGATTTCGGCCAGCCGTGGATGCTGTTCACAGGGGCGCGTCCACCGTCTCGGTCTCCTCGGCCGGCAGGGGCCGGCGCGGGTCGTCGTAGAGCAGGGCGAGCGGTTCGGCCCAGGTGCTGCCGGGGCGCTGCTCGCTGATGTCCTGCCGTACGTGCCGCAGCCGGTCGGGGAGTTCGGCGAGGGAGCCGAGCGTTTCGAGGAACTTCTCCACGCGCGCGTGGAGCGTGTCGCACTCCGGCAGACAGGCGCCGCGCTCCGGGTGCGGGCCGATGTGCCAGAGGGCCACGGCGTGGCCGCTGCTCAGCGCGTGCTTCATGGCGACGTTCCCGGTGCCCTGTCCGGCCGGGCGGCACATCACGGGGATGCGGTGGCGCTCGGCGGCGCGGTAGCCCGAGGGGTCCACGGCGCCCGGCGGGGGCATGCGCCAGCCCTCGAAGCGCCGCCCGGCCGTCATGCCCTGCCAGCGGTCGCGCCAGAGGTTGTCCGGATATCCCCGGCGCTCGAGAGCGCGCAGCACGAGGCGACGGCGTGCGCCCAGGTGACCGGGGTCGTTCAGCGCGGCGATGTCCGCGAACCGCCAGCGGTGCACGGCGGTGTCGAAGTGCTCGGCGGGCAGTCCGACTTCGAGCGGTACGGGGTGGCCCTCCCGGTCCTTGGACTCCAGCAGTCCGCCCAGCGGGACGCGCAGCGCCTGGACGAGTTCGTCGGGCCGGCAGCCGTGCACGGAGGGGTCCGTCTCGTGGACCTCGGGCAGGCCGTCGCCGTCGTCGTACCAGATCTGCCAGAAGAACCGGACGGGCTGCGCACCGATCACCGGGTCCAGCAGCAGGGCCACGACGGGGCCCTCCCCCGGGCCGGGGTAGGAGATCACCACGCGCTCGGGGCCGGTGCCCCCGGAGGGCGGCCGGAGTTCGTCGGGCAGGGCGACGTCCCTGGCCAGCGCGTGCAGATGGCGGCGGGGGTCGTGGCGCAGGCGCTTGGTGATCCAGCCTGCGAGGAGGGGACTGCCGGTGTCCCGCGCGCAGGCGTGGGCCTCGACGAGCCTGAGGTAGCGCAGGAAGGTGAGCGGGTCGAGCGGGGCGGTGCCCTCGTAGAGCAGGCCGTGGCCGTCGCGCCAGGTCCGCAGCTCGGGCGTGCTGCCGGACCACTGGCTGCCGCTGCGCGCCTCCTTGGCGATGAGCTTGACGGTGGGCTCGTCGGGCGGCGGCGGCAGCGCGGCGAGCAGGGCGAGCGCCTTGCGGCGGTCGCGGGGCGTCCAGACCGCGCCCTGGTCGGCCGTCGGCCCGCCCTGGAGGTCGATCCAGTTGTCCCCGCTCTCCGACATCGGCTCCTCGCCGTGCCAGCGGTCGTGGGCGGCCATGACCGTGCGGTATGTCTCCCCGAACCGGCGCAGCGCGGCGATGGCCACCGCCTTGCCGCCGTCCTTCTCCCTGCGCCGCGACTTGATCAGCCCTACGACGGCTCCCGTCGCCGGGTCGAACAGCGGACCACCCGACATCCCGCTCGGGAGGTCGATGTCGGGCTTGATGATCAGCCCGTGTGTGTCCTCCTGGCCGTTGATCACGGCGTCCACCACGCGGAAGTGGGCCTCGGGCGGCCCGGGGTAGTAGCCGCAGGCCTTCAGGGCCCCGAAGTGGCGGGCGGCGCGGTCGGTGAGCCACACGCACTCGTGCGGATGCTCACCGACCAGCCGGACCAGGGCCAGGTCCTCGGCCAGCGGGACCTTGGGGCTGCGCGGGTCGGTGATCAGCCACTGCGCGAGCCGGGCCTCGGCGTCTACGCCCTCGCCGCGCACCCGGAACACGACCGTGCGGTCCGCCGCGAGGTACGGGCGCAGCACATGGGCGGCGGTCAGCACCCAGCCGGGCGCGACGAAGAAGCCGCTGCCCCACAAGGGGCTGTCCTTGCCTCCCGCGGGGAGCAGATGAACGGTGGCGGCCCTGACCAGCTCGAAGAGACGATCGTCGCGCTCGCTCATGTGCCGACCGCTCTCTCGTCGCCCTCCCCCGCGCCCCCACGGTCGAACTGCCAGGTGAGGGTGACCTCCAGGGACGCCTTGGCCTCTCCGCGTGCGAGCACGGCGACCGCCAGGCCCTCCTTGGCGGTCAGCTCCACGCCGAAGGTGATGGATGCCTCGTCCGGCCCGGCCGACCGGGCCGCGTCGAGGACGGTGCCGCCGACGGCCTTGATCAGGTCCTGGAGCTGTTCGACCTTGGCGACGGCGGTCTCGGTGAAGCCGACGTCCTCCTGGTCGTCGTAAGGGTCGGCCGCGCCGATCCGGGCGGTGATCACCTCGCCGTTCGGCAGTTCGATGTCCTGGATGTGACTCATACCGCTCCCCCGAAGAGCCGAGCCGTCAGGTCAACCGATCCTGGACGGCGCCCACTTGAACAGCGACGAGGCTAATACCCAGGTTGGTTGCAGGAGTATGCGGGACGGGGCCGGTCGGCCGGACCGGTCCGTCGGAGGGGCCCTACTCGTCGTCCTCGTCGTCCAGGCGTGCCAGCCACGTCGCCAGCCGCTCCACCGGCACTTCGAAGTCCGGGTTGAGATCGACGAACGTCCGCAGCTGCTCGGCGAGCCACTCGAAGGTGACCTCCTCCTCGCCGCGCCGCTTCTCCAGTTCTTCGATGCCACGGTCGGTGAAGTACAACTCTTGCTCCTGATACTGACGGGACTGGCCCTTGGGCCACTGCCGGACTGACCCTCGGGGCCTGCTCCCTCAGGGTATGCCGCACCGGGCCGGCCTTTCCCCGGTGTCAGTCGGGTACGTGTGTGACGTCGTACGCCAGCGCCAGCGCGCCGTGCGCCAGCAGTACCGCGCCCGCCGCGATCCAGCCGCCACTGTGCCGTCGCAGACCCCAGATCGTGAGGGGCAGGCCGGCCGCGACCTGGGCCAGGGCGAGGGTGGGGGTGGGGGCCCGGGGACCGCCTGCCCAGGGCAGCCAGGGGCCGAGGCGGCCGCCCTCGACGGCGTCGAGTTCCGCGCGCAGGGCGTCACGCCAGCCCGACCACTCGATCAGCCGGATGTGCGGCTGGACGCGGGCGGCCGCCTGGAGGCTGTCGGCGTCCTCGCCGGGCGCGAGGCCGAGGGGCAGCGACACGCCCGCGCGCGTGAGGACGGCGATCAGGCCACGCATGCGTGCCCATGCGTCGGCCGCGGAGTCGGGGCGCGTCAGCTCGTCGAGGGACTGCACGTCCAGGACCGGATCGAGACCGAGCCGGCCGGCGAAGGTGCGCATGGCCTCGTCCTCGCCGGCCGGGGTGCCGTTGGCGAGCCAGACGTAGCCGACGGGGCGGCGGAAGCCCGCGGCGAGGGTGTATCCGGCGTGGTCGGCGTCCCACCACAGGGCGAGGACGGGCCAGGGGGCGCCGACGGCGAGGGCGGTGGCCCAGCCGGTGAGAACCTGGTCGACGGGTTCGCCGCGTTCGAGCCACGGTCGCCCCTCGGGGACGAGCACACTCCACTCCCCGCCGGCCGACGCGAGCAGCATGTCCTCGCGCAACAGCCGGGCGGCGGGGGCGACGGACTCGGGCTCCGCGCGGCAGAGCAGCAGGGCTCCCGGGGCGGGGCGGGCCTGGCGAGCGGTCCTGGACTGTTCCGTCGACATGACAACACGCTAGGCCGTTTTGTCCCTCTCGGGAGATTTGTGATCACCAGAACGAGTGCCTTGACTTTCGATGTCCACGATATATCGTGTTTCTCATAAGACGCGATATGGCGTGTCGTGTTCAGATCGGCCGTGCGGCCGAGTCCGGTCGCCCAGGAGGTCCGCACCATGTCCGAGTGGTCCGTAGCAGAGTCCGAGAAACTCACCTTCGACGAGCCGGTGAGCGAGCTCCAGGTGCGCATCGCCGGCGGAACGGTCAACGTCGTGGGGACGGACGAGGGTTCCGCCCGCCTGGAGATCTCCGAGATCGAGGGCCCGCCCCTGGTGGTGACCCAGCGAGACGGCACCCTGACCGTGGCGTACGAGGACCTGCCCTGGAAGGGCTTCCTGAAGTGGCTCGACCGCAAGGGCTGGCGCCGCAGCGCGGTGGTCTCCCTGGCCGTACCGGCCGACACGCGCGTCGAGGTGGGCGTGGTCGGCGCCGGCGCGGTGATCTCCGGGATCCACGGCCCGTCCGTCGTCAAGGGCGTCACCGGCGACACGACACTCGTCGGCCTGTCCGGCCCGGTCCGCGCCGACACGGTCTCCGGGAACGTGGAGGCCCAGGCCGTCACCGGTGAACTCCGCTTCAGCTCCGTCTCCGGCGACCTCACGGTCGTCGACGGCTCCGGCCCCTCCGTGAAGGCCGACTCCATGAGCGGCTCCATGATCGTCGACCTCGACCCGGAGGGCCCGACCGACGTCCGGCTGACCAGCGTCTCGGGCGAGATCGCCATTCGCCTGCCGGCCCCGGCGGACGCGGACGTCGAGGCCAACACCGCGAGCGGCAGGATCTCCAACGCCTTCGAGGGCCTCCGGGTGCACGGCCAGTGGGGCGCCCACAAGATCACCGGTCGCCTCGGCGCCGGCACCGGCAAGCTCCGGGCGACCACGGTCTCCGGCTCGATCGCGCTGCTGCGCCGCCCGCCGAGGGAGGAGGAGCCGTGGGAGGCTCAGGCCCGGGAGGAGCCCGAGCCGTCGGCCGAGGACGCGACGACCGACCCGCTGCCCCGCGCCCCTCACCTCTCGGGGGACAATTCCGTCTCCGGCCAGAGCGACGACCCGACGGACACCCCGCCCGGCACCCCACCCCACGCCCCGGCCGACGGCACGACCGACAAGAAGGTGCTCTGACATGCCTCCCGTCTTCGCCCACGGCCGCCTGCGCCTCTACCTGCTGAAGCTGCTGGACGAGGCCCCGCGCCACGGCTACGAGGTGATCCGCCTCCTCGAAGAGCGCTTCCAGGGGCTGTACGCACCGTCGGCCGGCACCGTCTACCCCCGGCTGGCCAAGCTGGAGGCCGAGGGCCTGGTCACCCACACCACCGAGGGCGGCCGCAAGGTGTACGCCATCACGGACGCGGGCCGCGCCGAGCTGGCCGACCGCTCCGGCGAACTGGCCGACCTGGAGCTGGAGATCAGGGAGTCGGTCGCCGAACTGGCCGCCGAGATCCGGGCCGATGTCCGCGGCGCGGCAGGCGACCTGCGCCGCGAGATGCGGGCGGCGGCGTCCGAGGCCCGCCAGGGCAACAGCACCAGGCCGGACGCACCCTTCTCCGACCTCTCCGACTACACCGACAAGGAGGCGTGGCGCGCCGCCAAGGAGGAGATGCGCCGCGCCAGGCAGGAGTGGAAGGAACAGGCCCGGCGCGCCAAGGACGAGAGCCGCCGCGCCCGCGAGGAGGCCCAGCGCGCCCGGCGGCAGGCCAAGGAGGCCCAGGACCAGGCCCGGACCGAGGCCCAGGAGGAGGTCCAGCGCATCGCCCGCCGGGTCCAGGAACACGTACAGGACCACTTCGTGCGCGGCGACTGGCCGACGGGTGTGCGGGAGGGCCTGACGGAACTGGCCAAGGAGTTCGGCGACTTCGGCAAGAACTACGGCAAGGAGTTCGGCCGGGACTTCGGCTTCGGCCGCCAGGACACTCCCAAGTCACCCCAGCACCACCCCGACTACTCCGACACCCCCGAGGACTTCCCCGCCGACTACGAACCCGCCTGGGCCCACGAGCCCTCCACCGACGACCCGGCCCGGGACCTGGACCGCCTGCTCGACCGCTTCCGCGACGACATCCGCGACGCGGCGAGGGACCACGGCGTGACACCGGACCAGCTCCGCGACGCCCGCCGCCACTTGTCGTCGGCGGCGGCACACATCGGAGCGCTGCTGCGCACGCCGAAGGCATGACGCAGCCCCTGGGCAGTGCGACTCACGCCATGACCGCACTGCCCAGCCCCGCACTCCGCAACCGGCACCCGGCACCCGGCACCCGGCACCCGGCACCCGGCACCCGGCACCACGATCCGCTCGGGCGAGCCCACCTCACCCGGCCTTGGCCTCTCCCTCGCCGTACAGCACCCGCGTGACCGCCTCGTACGTCACGCCCTGATCGGCGAGAACCTCGGCGGGCACCCCGGGACGGCTGGTCAGCGCCAACAGAATGTGCTCATCGCCGATGTGCTGATCCCGACGGGCGACGGCGATACGCAGCGCCCGCTCCAGCACATCCTTTGCCCCACGGCTGAACGACCGCCGCCCGGACCACCACCCCTTGTCCTTCGGATCCCCGGCCAGCACCCCGACCCCGTGCGCTTCCTCCACCCGGGCGACGATCTCCGCGACATCGATCCCCAGCCCGGCCAGCGCGTCGGCCTCGGCCTGCGACATGCCGCCCCGCCGCCGGGCCTCGCCCAGCGCCCGCCGCACGGATTCCAGCCACCGTCCACCCCCGAGCGAAGCGAGCGCGAACGAGGCCCGACCGCCCTCCCGATCAAGCAGGGCGAGCAGCAGGTGCTCGGCATCAACGCGCTGCGCCCCACCCCTCTCGGCGTGCTCAACCGCCCCGGTCACCACCGCACGGGCATCCTTCGTGAACCGCTCGAACATCAACGCCTCCCGTACTTCTTGTGCACGGCCTGCCTGCTCACCCCGAGTTCCGCGGCGATCTCCTGCCACGACCACCCCTGATTGCGCGCACTGCGCACCTGCACCGCCTCCAGCTGCTCCAACAGCCGGCGCAACGCCGCAACGGCCCGCAATCCGACCCGCGGATCGCGATCACCGGCCCGCTCGGCAAGATCTGTCGCTTCAGTCATAGCGTCAACATAAGTTGACAAGCAAGCTCCCGTCAACCCACATTGACAACCAAAACGGCGGGCCAAGGGCAAAGCCCCAGACCCGCCGCAAGGCGCAAAAACACACTCAGTCAGTTGGTGAGCACGATCTTCCCGAACTGCTCCCCGGACGCCATCCGCTCGAAGCCCGCACGGGCCCGCTCCATGGGAAGCACGTCATCGATCACCGGCCGCACCCCGGTGGCGGCGCAGAAGGCGAGCAGATCCTCGAGCTCGTCCTTCGTCCCCATCGTGGACCCGACGACCTTCAACTCCAGGAAGAAGATCCGTGTGAGCTCGGCATGCGAGGGCCGGTCCCCACTCGTGGCACCGGAAATGACCAGCGTGCCCCCGGGCTTCAGCGACTTCACAGAGTGCGACCAGGTGGCGGCACCGACGGTCTCGATCACGGCGTCGACCCGCTCCGGCAGCCGAGCCCCGGACTCCACGGCCTCCACGGCCCCCAGCTCCACGGCCCGCTTGCGCTTGGCCTCGTCCCGGCTGGTGGCGAAGACACGCAGCCCCGCGGCCTTCCCGAGCACGATGGCAGCAGTGGCCACCCCGCCCCCGGCCCCCTGCACGAGCACGGAGTCCCCCGGCCGTACCCCCGCGTTCGTGAACAGCATCCGGTACGCGGTCAGCCAAGCCGTAGGCAGACAGGCCGCCTCCTCGAAGGAGAGCTCCTTGGGCTTGGGAAGAACGTTCCACGTGGGCACGGCGACCTGCTCGGCGAAGGTCCCCTGGTACCGCTCGGTGAGAATGGACCGGGGCTCCCTGGGCCCCACCCCGTGCCCGCTCTGTCCGATCACGGAGTGCAGGACGACCTCGTTGCCGTCCTCGTCGATCCCGGCGGCATCACAGCCGAGGATCATCGGCAACCGTTCCTCGGGCAGACCCACGCCCCGCAGGGACCAGAGATCGTGATGGTTGAGCGAGGCGGCCTTGACGTTGACGGTGCTCCAACCGGGGCGGGCCTCAGGGGCCGGACGCTCCCCCAACTCCAGTCCGGAGAGCGGCTCGTCGCGGTCGATTCGGGCGGCATAGACAGCGAACATGACCTCGACGATAGGCTCCCCCGCCGACCGACGGAACCACAGCCCCCTGTGAGACACACCCGCTTGACGAGCCACACAACATGCGATGGCCCCCACGGTCCCGCGCACGGCGGCAAGCGGCCGAGCGCGTGAATCTCGCGCACCCCCACGGGCCCGGCGGCCGCGTACGGCGGCAAGGGGACGCGTCGGGGGGTGTCCGCCCGCAGAGTCCTGTGTCAAGGCTCGGCACCTCCTGGCAATACGCCAGCCCACCGGACCGAGGACGGACACCCCCCGACGCGGCCCCGACCCACAAACCAACCGAACCGCGCTACACGCACCCCCACCGAACCCGCACAGGCGCCGCAGGCATCCACCCCCGAACCCGCACCCGCACCCCCACCCACCAGCAACAGACCACCACAAGCACCCACCCCCACTCCACCCGAACGGCCGCACCGCACCCCCGGACAAAGAAGATGGCCCCGCCCATCCCGGGCGGGGCCACACAGCTCACCACGGCGTCACCGCCGAGCGACCCCCTCCGCCCGAGCCGCCGCGGCGACCGCGGCCGTAACCGCCGGCGCCACCCGCTCGTCGAACGGCGACGGAATGACGTAGTCCGCGGCAAGGTCGTCCCCCACCACAGCCGCCAACGCCTCAGCCGCCGCGATCTTCATGCCCTCGGTGATCCGGGACGCCCGCACCTGAAGCGCGCCCGCGAAGATCCCCGGGAACGCCAGCACGTTGTTGATCTGGTTCGGGAAGTCGGACCGCCCGGTCGCCACGACCGCCGCGTACTTGTGCGCGACGTCGGGGTGCACCTCGGGGTTCGGGTTGGCCATGGCGAACACGAACGCGCCCTCGGCCATGGAGGCGACCGCTTCCTCCGGCACCGTACCGCCGGACACGCCGATGAAGACGTCGGCGCCCTCCAGAGCCGCCTCCAGCGACCCGCTGATGCCCGCCTTGTTCGTGAACCCGGCCAGCTCGCGCTTGACCGACGTCAGGTCGTCCCGGTCGGCCGACACGATGCCCTTGCGGTCGGCGACGGCGACGTCCCCGATACCGGCCTCGACCAGCATCTTCGCGATGGCGACACCAGCCGCGCCCGCCCCCGAGATGACGGCCCGCAGATCCCCGAGCCCCTTCCCGGTCAGCCGCGCAGCGTTCCGCAGCGCGGCCAGCGTCACGACGGCCGTGCCGTGCTGGTCGTCATGGAAGACCGGGATGTCCAGCCGCTCCTGGAGCTTGCGCTCGATCTCGAAGCACCGCGGCGCCGAGATGTCCTCCAGGTTCACGCCACCGAAGGACGGCGCGAGCCGCACCACGGTCTCGACGATCTCGTCGACGCCGGTGCAGGCGAGAGCGATCGGAACGGCGTCGACGCCGCCGAACTGCTTGAACAGAATCGCCTTCCCCTCCATCACCGGAAGGGAGGCCTCGGGCCCGATGTCACCGAGCCCGAGAACGGCCGTGCCGTCGGTCACCACGGCGACGACGGACGACTTCCACGTGTAGTCGTGCACGAGCTCCGGCTGCTCGGCAATCGCGCTGCACACCTTCGCGACGCCGGGCGTGTACGCCAGGGACAGGTCGTCCTTGTCCCGGACCGGCACGGTGGCCTGCACGGCCATCTTGCCGCCACGGTGCAGCGCGAACGCCGGATCGAAGGAATCGAGGGGCTCGACCCCGCCGTCCTGATCGGTATTGCCGCCGCTGCGAGGATTGACGATCTCCGCTGCCACTTTGTCTGACCCCTTAAGTGTTCATGGTTTGAGGGTGGGACCACTCCTGGTGAGAAGTGGGCGGGGACGCGTATGACCCTGCTCGTTGATACGTGCGACGTACGACGTACGGGCACATACGCGACGGGCGCGCCGCACACGCGCCCTGAGCCCCGGATGAGGGGTGTAAAGAACCTTCTTACCGGACGGACGCCGCCGACGACGAGTCCAATACGTCCAAGATCACATGACAGGAAGGGAAACACGCACGCGGACAACACGAATCGGACACAAGCCGATGACGGCCCCGGTGTGATTCGTGGCCAAATAAGCGGACAATCAACGATGTAAACCGTAAGCAACGACCGTCACCCGCAAACCCGACCCACAATCAGTCCGCCATCAGTGCGTAACCCGGGACAGACCGAAGATCTTCCGGCCGGAAGGGCAGATTCCCGCAGAAGGTGCGGCCAGGATGTCCGACCTGAGGCGGTTCGGAAGTCACCCGTTATCCGATTTTGACATCGCGGGCGCCCTGAATGCCTAAGTCCGAATGGCAAGATGCCGTAATCACACGAGGTCGCGGCACTCGAAGGTGTGTGCTCTCGTCGACCTACGAAACCAAGGCGCCGGCCGAACTCTTCGGCGGGCGCCCGCCCCATCGGCAACTCCACCCATCCGCCGGAGGAACCCACCATGACCGCAAGCTCCACCCGTCGTACGACCGCCACGCGCTCCCGGCTGGCAGCGGTCGGCTCGATCGCGGTCGCAGGCGCCCTGATTCTCACCGGTTGCGGTGACCAGACGAACGACAGCGGCGGCGACGGCACGAACGAGACCGGGAAGTCGAGCGCCGCCCCGCTGTTCGACAAGCTGCCCAAGAAGATCCAGGACGCGGGCGTCATCAAGGCCGGCACGAACGCCGAGTACGCCCCGATGGAGTTCCAGGAGGGTGGCAAGATCGTCGGTGTCGACCCCGACATCGCCGCCGCGCTCGGCGAGAAGCTGGGCGTGGAGTTCCAGTTCACCTCCGGCTCCTTCGACGGCCTGATCACCGCCCTGAACTCCGGCCGCTACGACGTGGCCATGTCCTCCATCACGGACACCCCGCAGCGCCAGGACGGCCTGGACGACAAGGGCAAGAAGCTCGGCCCGGGTGTCGACTTCGTCGACTACTTCACGGCCGGCACCGCCGTGTACGTCCAGAAGGGCAACCCGAAGAAGATCAACTCGATCGCGGACCTCTGCGGTCAGACGGCGGCCGTGCAGCGCGGCACGACGTACGAGAAGGCGTTGCAGACCCAGTCCAAGGCCTGCACGGACGGCGGCAAGAAGAAGATCAACATCGAGTCGTTCGAGAACGACACCGAAGCCCAGACCCGCGTGAAGTCGGGCGGCGCGGTCGCCGGCGTCAACGACTACCCGGTGGCCGTGGACCTGGCCCGCAAGTCCGGCGGCGGCAACGACTTCGAGGTCGTCGGCGAGCAGGTCGACGCCGGCCCGTTCGGCATCGCGGTGAACAAGGAGAACAAGCAGCTGACCGCGGCCCTCGAAGAGGCCGTCAACGCCATCATCGAGGACGGCACGTACAAGAAGATCCTCGCGAAGTGGGGCGCCGAGTCCGGCGCGATCGACAAGGCCGCGATCAACGGCGGCAAGTGACCGTCCCGGGCAAGCACTGAAGGGCAGTCACAGTGACTGACAAGTTCGACAAGGAGCCGGCCGACGCGAAGCCGTCGGCCGCCGTCTCCAAGGAGGGCGGGATCCCGCCCGAGGCGATCAAGGCCATCCCGGTACGGCACTACGGCCGCTGGGTCAGCGGTGTCGTCGTGCTGGCCCTGGTGGCCCTGCTCGTCAACGCCTTCGCCACCGCCGAGAAGATCCAGTGGAACGCCGTCGGCGACTACGTCTTCGACCCCACGGTCCTCGCGGGCGCCGGCCGCACCCTGCTGATCAGCGTCCTGGCGATGGTCATGGGCGTGGTCCTGGGCGTGATCCTGGCCGTGATGCGCCTGTCCAAGAACCCGGTGACGAGCTGGGTGGCCTGGGTCTACATCTGGTTCTTCCGCGGTACGCCGGTCTACGTCCAGCTGCTGCTGTGGTTCAACCTGGCGCTGATCTTCCCCGTGCTGAATCTCGGTCCGATCTACAAGGACGAGATGGTCGACGTCATGACCCCGTTCATGGCCGCCCTGCTGGGTCTGGGCCTGAACGAGGCGGCGTACATGGCGGAGATCTGCCGAGCCGGCCTGATGGCCGTCGACGAGGGCCAGACCGAGGCGTCGCACGCGCTCGGCATGAGCCACGCGAAGACGCTGCGCCGCATCGTGATCCCGCAGGCGATGCGGGTGATCGTGCCGCCGACCGGCAACGAGTTCATCAACATGCTGAAGACCTCGTCGCTGGTGTACGCGGTGACGTACAACGAACTGCTGCGCGCCACCTCCACGATCGGCTCCACGTCGTACGCCGTGATGGAGATGCTGTTCGTGGCGTGCATCTGGTACCTGGTCATGACCAGCGTGTTCAGCGTCTTCCAGTACTACCTGGAGCGTCGTTACGCCCGGGGCTCGACGCGGAACCTGCCGCCGACGCCGTGGCAGAGGATCAAGGTCAACATGATGGCCTTCAGCCGCGAAAGGGGTGGCGCATGACCGCCATGGTGAAGGCCGAGGGCGTCCACAAGTCCTTCGGTCCGGTCCAGGTCCTCCAGGGCATCGACCTGGAGGTGAAGTCCGGCGAGGTGTTCTGCCTCATCGGCCCCTCCGGCTCCGGCAAGTCGACGTTCCTGCGGTGCATCAACCACCTGGAGAAGATCAACGCCGGGCGGCTGTACGTCGACGGTGAGCTGGTCGGCTACCGCCAGAAGGGCGACAAGCTGTACGAGCTCAAGGACAGCGAGGTCGCGCTCCAGCGCCGGGACATCGGCATGGTGTTCCAGCGGTTCAACCTGTTCCCGCACATGACGGCGCTGGAGAACGTCATGGAGGCGCCGATCCAGGTCAAGGGCGTGAGCAAGGCCCAGGCCAGGGAGCGCGCGAGGGAGCTCCTCGACCGCGTCGGCCTCGCCGACAAGGCCGGGAACTACCCCGCCCAGCTCTCCGGCGGCCAGCAGCAGCGCGTGGCCATCGCCCGGGCGCTGGCGATGGACCCGAAGCTGATGCTCTTCGACGAGCCGACCTCGGCCCTCGACCCGGAGCTGGTCGGCGACGTCCTCGACGTCATGCGCGACCTCGCCGAGTCCGGCATGACGATGGTCGTCGTCACCCACGAGATGGGCTTCGCCCGGGAGGTCGGTGACAGCCTGGTCTTCATGGACGGCGGCGTGGTCGTCGAGTCGGGTGACCCTCGCGAGGTCCTGACGAACCCGCAGCACGAGCGGACGCAGGCGTTCCTGTCCAAGGTGCTCTGACGGTACGACGGTGAAGGGGCGGTACGAGATCCTCGTACCGCCCCTTCACCATGTCGCACCGGCCCTCTACGGCAGCAGCGAGGGCGCCGTCACCACGTCACGCCCGGCAGCATCCCGGTCCCGGTCAGACCCACCGCGACCACGGCCGCCGCGACCCCGGTGGCCACCCCACGCCGGCGCCACCGTATCCGCGCGGCCCGCGCGAACACCTCGTCCGCGGCGGGCCCCGACGGCATCGGGCCCGCAACGCCGCGAGCCCCCTCGCCGTGTGGCTCTTGACCGTGCTCTCCCGCATGCCGAGCAGTTCGGCGGTGTCGGCGACGCTGAGGTCCTCCCAGTAGCGCAGCACCAGCACCGCCCGCTGCTTGGGCCCCAGCTGAGCGAGCGCCGCCCGCACCATGACGCCGGTGTCGCGGTCCACCGACCGCCCCGGCACGTCCGGCACCTCGCCGTAGGTCAGAGGCGCCGGCGCGCACCGAGGACGACCTTCACCAGCGTCGTCTGGACGAGGTCCTCGGCCTCCTCGCGGCTGCCGCACAGCAGATAGGCGCTGCGGAACAACGCCCTGCGTCTGCCCTCGACGAAGGCGTGCAGAGCCGCGTCCGCACCCCGCGTCAGGACGCAGAAGGCGCGGCACGAGTCGTCGTACGGCGTCGTCGGGGCCCGCTCCCGGCTACTTCACCGCGAGCAACAGGGTGTCCGAGGGCGAGCACCAGACCGGCCGGGCCTCCCCGAACCCCTTCTCACGCAGCACGCGTGCGTGCCACTCGGCGGGTGGCGCGTCGCCCTCGGCGTGCTCGCCGTAGATCTCGAAGCGTTTGGCCGTGGGTGCGGCGAGGACCGGGTCCTGCGCCGCCAGCTGCCACCACTCGGACCAGTCGAGGGCGCCGTCCACCTTGGCCTGATCCATGCGGGCGTGGCGCAGCGCGCGCTCCGCCTCGTTGATCCGCGGCGTCGATTCGTCGATCATGTGGTCCGCGTTCAGGAAGACACCGCCGTCGCGGACCAGCTCCGCGACCTGACCGTAGAGGGCCGCGAGGGGTTCACGGTGCAGCCAGTGAAGGGCCGTGGCGGTCAGGACGGCGTCGTAGGAGTCGTACGGCAGCTTCGCCGGCCAGTGGGGGTCCTTCAGGTCGGCCGTGACGAAGGAGACCCGCCGGTCGTGCGCGAAGGTGCCCTCGGCGATGGCGAGGAGGGCGGGGTCGAGGTCGACGCCCGTGCTGGTGGCCCCCGGGAACCGCGCGAACAGCCGGGCCGTGATACTTCCCGTGCCGCACGCGAGATCGAGCACGCGCGGGGCGGGGCCGAGGAGGGCCTCGACCATGTCGAGCATGATCCGGAAGCGTTCCTCGCGGTCGGGCATGTACCACTCCTGCTGCCGGTCCCAGCTCTCCTGCCAGGCGGCCCAGTCGGCTCCGGTCGTGGTGGTGATGTCCGTATCCGTCATCGAACCCCTCCATAGCGCACGTCACGTAATACCCTGGAAGCACGATCAGCTGTTACTCGACCGCACCACGACGATAGAACGCCTCCGTAAGGACTACAAGTGGAACTGGCCTATTACTCGGATTACGCCGTACGACTCGTCAACAGCGAGGACCCGGCCCGGGGCAAGGACTCGCTGACCTCGGTCGAGGCCGTCCGCGATCTGTTCGGCGTCAGCCAGGAGGCGGCCCGCCGCGCCACCGACGGGGACGTCACCCGCTTCCGCTCGGTGCGCGCACGGCTGAGGGCGGTCTTCGAGGAGGCGGACAGGGGGGAAGAGGCGCTGGCGGTGAACCTGCTGAACGCCCTTCTCCTGGAGTTCCCTGTGAGCCCGCAGATCTCCGGCCACGACTTCCGGGACGACGACGGCCGCCCCCTGTGGCACATGCACCTGGCGGACCATCCGTCGAACGCGACCGCCGGCTACGCGGCCATCGCGGCGATGGGCCTGGCCTTCCACCTCACCGAATACGGCGTGGACCGCCTGGGCCTGTGCGAGGCGGCCCCGTGCCGCAACGCCTACCTGGACACCTCCACCAACCGCTCCCGGCGCTACTGCTCGGACCGCTGCGCGACCCGCGCCAACGTGGCCGCCTACCGCGCCCGCAAACGCCTGGAGGCCGACCGGTCGGCGAAGACGGGCCGCACGGCCGACAGCGCCCAGCGCGCCACCGCGAACGGCGAGCGCTGACCCGGCTTGCGCGGCCGGTAGCGCAGCCGGACCCGGCCCAGGATCAGCTCGTCGGGCACGACGCCGTAGTCGGTGCTGTCCCCGCCGGCGTACGCGTTGTCACCGAGCACCCACCAGCCGCCCTCACGCCGCTCCGCGGCCCGCTTGACGACAAGCAGGTCCTGCTGGAACGGGTGCCGCAGCACCACCACGGCCCCGGGCCTGATCCGGCCCCGGTGCCACACCACGAGCAGGTCGCCGTGATACAGCGTGGGCACCATCGACGGTCCCGTCACCTCGGCCCACCCGAAGGGCTGAGCGGCCCGCCCGCGCTCGGCGTCCTGCGACAACTCCGGCATCCCCGGCACCTCCCCGGTACTGTCCTCCACCAGTCTCAGTCTGACCCTGGACTTTTGTCCTAAGCCCATGGGGGCACCCGCGAAAACCCGTCTCGCAGGGAGTAATGTCCCACCTGAGAAGACGATCACGAGGAAGGAATGCTCCATGCTTTCCCGCCTGTTTGCCCCCAAGGTCAAGGTCAGCGCACACTGCGACCTGCCCTGCGGTGTGTACGACCCGGCCCAGGCCCGCATCGAGGCGGAGTCGGTGAAGGCCGTGCAGGACAAGATGGCCGCCAACGACGACCCGCACTTCCAGGCGCGTGCCACCGTCATCAAGGAGCAGCGCGCCGAGCTCGCGAAGCACCACGTCTCGGTGCTCTGGAGCGACTACTTCAAGCCCCCGCACTTCGAGAAGTACCCGGAGCTGCACCAGCTGGTCAACGACGCCCTCAAGGCCCTCTCGGCCGCCAAGGGTTCCACCGACCCGGCCACCGGTCAGAAGGCTCTGGACTACATCGCCCAGATCGACAAGATCTTCTGGGAGACCAAGAAGGCCTGATCCTCGATCATGCTGTTTGACCTGCGATTTCCTTGGTCGTCTGGTCAACCTGTCCGCACCCGGCCCGCAGGCCGCCGAGATCGGCGTCCTCGACGGTCCGGGTGCGGTCTTCTTCCGCCCCCGACGCCAGGTCAGAGTTCCCGCGCCCCGTACACCGCGCTGTCGGCTCCGACGGAGAGGGCCCAGTAGCGGTCGCCGTAGGACCAATGCCACCACTCGGTGGGGTAGTTCACCAGACCCGCGGCGGTCAGGGCGGTGCCGAGCACGCTCCGGTTGGCCCGTGCCTCGGGGCCGATGTTGTCGGCGTCCGTGTAGCAGGCGCCGTCACTGTCCTCCGGGTTCGCGTTCAACGGGGTTCCCATGTCCAGTTCGCGCCCGTCGGCGGAGATCAGAGTGAGGTCCACCGCGGCGCCGGCACTGTGCGGGGCGATCTCCGGGGGCGACACATAGCGGCTCGCGGCCTCGCGCACCCGCGGCGGCGACCAGTGCGGGTTGTCGGCGCGCAGTTCGTCGGCGTACTCCTCGAAGTAGTCGCGCTGGAGCGCGGGCGGCCGGTACCCCTCGACGAACAGCAGGCGGATGCCGTCCGGGAGCAGCGCCTGAGCCTTCAGGAGACGCAGCAGAACCCCTTCTCGCAGATGGGCGAACGCCCCTGCCCGATCGGCCCTGCGCGAGTCCACGGCGAGGTGCTCGTGGAGCCGGACGTCGACGAGTGGTTCGCCGCGGTCGGCCACCGGGATCGCCGCGATCTTCGGATCTGACATCAGCACGATCTCGCTCATGCACTGATCATTGCCTACGAGCCCGCTCCGCGGTCACGTCCGATCGCGGCCTCGCGGCGCGGGCCGCGGGACCGAGCAGCCCCGTTCCACACGGCACTTCACGCTCCGCGTCGGACACAGAACGCCAATTCCCGGCGAATGCCACCCATCCGACGCCCGACGGGCCCAAGGTTCCCTGCACGCCCGGTGATTGTGCTCACGCGGCAACCGGTGGCTACGGCCGATCCCGTGCCGTAGGTTTTTGCGCGTCCACCCCTCGTCCCACCTGCGAGGCGAGTGGCACACGGGGGAAGGTGAGCGACGCTCGGATCCCGGCTCGGCCTCCGCGGTCGAGGCGTGCTTCGGCGTGCTCCGCGACAGCGGGCGAGTGGGGACCACATCAGGGGACCGCATCACCCGGCGGCCGGACCGGCCCCCGCCGGATGGAACGCCGATCCCCTGGAGAAACCCCTGCGCCGCCGCCTGCCTCTCTGGCCCGTCCCGCTGCTGTGGACCCTCGCCCTCGGACTGTGGGGGCTGTCCCGGCAGCACAGTGTCTGGCGGGACGAGGCCGCGACCTGGCAGGTGGCCCGTCGGTCCGCCGCCGACATCTGGCACATGCTGGGGCAGGTCGACGTCGTGCACGGGCTCTACTACCTGCTGATGCACGCGGTCTTCGAGTGCTTCGGCGCCGGCACCACTGCGCTGCGGCTGCCCTCCGTGCTGGCCATGGCGGTGGCGGCGGCCTGTGTGGCGGTCATCGGCCAACGGCTGGCCGGGGTCTGGGCGGGCCTGGCGGGAGGGCTCGCGTTCGGGCTGCTTCCCGCCGTGCAGTTCTATCTCCAGGAGGGCCGTCCGTACGCGCTGATCACGGCCGGCGCCGGGATCGCGACCCTGTTGCTGGTGACCGTCCTGGAGGGCCGTGGCCGAGCGGTGCACTGGGCCGCGTACAGCGGCACACTCGCGGTGTGCGGCCTGCTGAACTGGCTGTCCCTGCTGATCCTGCCCGCCCACCTGGCGACCCTGCTCTGGGTGCGTGTCCGGCGCCGGACCTGGACATGCTGGGCGGTGGCCGCGACCGTGGCCGTGGCGGCCGTACTGCCGTTGATCCTGTTCAGCCGGAGCCAGGCCGCCCAGGTGTCGTGGATACCGCCGCTGACCTGGCACATGATGATCGGCCCGGCGGTCCTGCTGGCGATCGGCGGACTCGGCGCCCTGCTGGACCGGCCGCACATCGGACGGCTGTCGGTGGCGGCCGTAGGGGTGCCGCTGCTGGCCGTACCGCAACTCGGCCTCATCGGGGTCTCCCTGGTCCGGCCGCTCTTCCTGGACCGCTACGTGCTGTTCAGCATGCTCGGGCTGGCCCTGCTGATCGGCACCGCGCTGGCCACGGCCGTACGGGCGGCCGGGCCGCGGTTTCCGCGAGCGGCTCCCTGGATCGTCCCGCTCGTGGTCACCGTGGCGGTCGTCGCGCTGTTGCCGCAGTCGCTGGCCAAGCGGGCTCCGTCGAGCCGGGTGGACGACGTCCTGGCGGTGGCGGCCGATGTGCGGCGGCTGAAGCAGGACGGGGACGCGGTGGTCTTCGTACCGGCGGCCCGGCGCGACACGGCACTGGTCTCCCCCGACGACTTCGCCGGGCTGAAGGACGTCGCCCTGGCGGAGGACCCGGTGACGTCGGGGACGTTGAAGGGCGAGGAGGCGGGTCCGGCCCGGATACGGAGCGCGATGCTGGCCCAGCGGCGCATACTGCTGGTCACCGATGTGCCCGCGGTGGCGCGGCCCGTGTCGGCCGAGCGGGACAGGACGAAGACCGCGGTGCTGAAGGAGCACTTCACGGTGGTGGCGGACGTACACGTCCGCGGGCGGCGCGTGACGGCTTACGAGCGGCTCTGAAGAGGCCCGGCCGGTTCTCCGGCCGGGCCCAGTGGCCCCGTGGGTCGCGATCCGTCAGTGGAACCTCAGTGGAACCGCGGCACGATCAGATATATCCCGTACACCACCACCACCGCGCAGGCGACGAAGCACAGCCCGGCCTGCGCGACGCCCAGGGCGGAGGTGCCGCCGCTCTCCTCACGCGCCCCTTCGTGGCGGGCCAGGCCCAGCACGCCGAGGGCGAAGACGACGACCACGGCCACGGTCACGGCGAGGCTCACCGCGGCGACCTGGCCGAGTGCGCTCCAGTCGAGGTTCATGATGCGAACTCCCCTTGTCTCGTACGGCCGCCTCCAAGCGGCCACGTCTCGAACGGCCGCGGCCCAAGTGGCCACGGCTCGGGCAGCCACGGCTCAGGCGGCCGTGCCGACCTTCGTCGGCTCCGTGCCGCGGACCGTGACCTCGTGGGTGTCGTTGACGTTGTGCGCGGACACCGGGTTGCGCCGGGAGACGAACACGATGCCGGCGGCCACGGCCGCGCCGACCAGGGCGACCACGGCCGTACCGACGTTGCCGCCGTGCTTGACCACGCTCGCCGAGACACCGCCCACGAGTGCGGCGGCGGGCAGGGTGACCATCCAGGCCACGACCATGCGCCCGGCCACGCCCCAGCGGACCTCCGCCAGGCGACGGCCCAGGCCCGCGCCGAGGATGCTGCCCGAGGCGACCTGCGTGGTGGACAGCGCGAAGCCCAGGTGGGCCGAGGTGAGGATGACCGTGGTGGAGGCGGTCTCGGCGGCGAAGCCCTGCGGGGACTGGATCTCCGTCAGCCCCTTGCCCATCGTGCGGATGATCCGCCAGCCGCCGAGGTAGGTGCCGAGGCCGATGGCGAGTCCGGCCGAGGCGATCACCCAGAGGGGCGGGCCCGCGTCATGGCCCAGCGCACCCGCCGAGATCAGGGTCAGCGTGATGACGCCCATCGTCTTCTGCGCGTCGTTGGTGCCGTGCGCCAGGGACACGAGCGAGGCCGAGGCGATCTGGCCGACGCGGAAGCCCTTGGTGACGGACTGGCTGCGGGCGCGGGCGGTGAGCCTGTACGCCAGGTAGGTGGCCAGCAGGGCCGCGACCCCCGCCACGATCGGCGAGGCCACCGCCGGGATCAGCACCTTCTCGACAACCTTGTCGAAGTGCACGCCGTGCGCCCCCGCGCCCACCCAGACGGCCCCGATCAGCCCGCCGAACAGCGCGTGCGACGAGCTGGAGGGCAGCCCGACCAGCCAGGTGAGCAGATTCCACAGGATCGCCCCCACGAGCCCGGCGAAGATCATGCCCGGGGAGACGAGTGTGTCGTCCACGATGCCGCCGGAGATCGTCTTGGCGACCTCGGTGGACAGAAAGGCACCGACGACGTTCAGGACGCCGCTGATGAGTACCGCCGTCTTCGGTTTGAGCGCCCCCGTGGCGATGGACGTGGCCATCGCGTTCGCCGTGTCGTGGAATCCGTTGGTGAAGTCGAAGGCCAGGGCCGTCACGATGACGACCGCCACCAGGAACGTGATGTGGTCCATTCCCCAATGCAAACAAGCGCGGGCCAATTCGCGGCGAACCGATGGCAAAGCGTGTCCCTGGAGTCGGCGCGCGGTTGGTAAGGGTCCTGCGAAGCCTGAGTGGCGGACCCGGAGGGCGCCGTACACCCACGCCGGGCGGCCGAGCCCGTGACCGCCTCGCCGGATCTACGATCGCCGCATGAGCATCCGCTGGACGTACGCCTTCGTCGACCGCCCCGCCGCGTCCTTCTCCCGGGCCCACGCCTTCTGGGCCGCGGTGACGGACACGCGGCTGTCCGAACTCCGGGGCGAGCGGGAGGAGTTCGTGACGCTGCTGCCGGGCGGCGGCGCCGACGCCTGTGTGAAGGTCCAGGGCGTCGACTCGGGCGCCGGTGGCGCGCATCTCGACTTCGCCGTGGACGACGTACCGCACTACGTGAAGTCGGCGCTTCAGCGGGGCGCGGAGATCGCCGCCGAGCACGAGGGGTGGGCCGTGCTGCGCTCGCCCGCCGGGCAGTTGTTCTGTGCCGTGCCCTGGCACGGGGAGGCGGTACGGCCACCCGTGGTGCGCGGCAGCCGGCTCGACCAGGTCTGCATCGACGTACCGCCTTCCCTGTACGACGCGGAAGTCGCCTTCTGGAGTGCCCTGCTGGCCGGGTGGGCGTCGGTGCCCGGCTCCCGCCCCGAGTTCCATGTGCTCAGGCCGCCGGCCGGGCTGCCCGTCCGCATCCTGCTCCAGCGGCTCGGCGCGGAGCCTCATGGCGAGGAGCGGCCCGCCTCCGCCCATCTGGACCTCGCCTGCGCGGACATCGCGGCGACCCGCGCCCGGCACGAGGAACTGGGGGCGGCCTTCGTCGCCCGGGGTGCCCACTGGACGGTGATGCGCGATCCGGCGGGCGGGACGTACTGCCTGACAGGACGGGACCCGGAGACGGGCGGCCTGCCCGAACGACGCACCTGAGCGGGCCCGGCGACGGTTCGGCGGCGTCCCGTCACCCCCACGGCTCCACGTCCACCACCGCGTCCACCGGAATGGGCCCGTACACATGGGGGAACTCCTCGCCCCCGGGCTCCGGCGCCTCGTACTTCAGGGGCGCGTCGAGTCGCGCGGGGTCCACGACCAGTACCACGAGCTCGTCGGGGCCGTCGTAGGAGCCGTACAGGAAGGCGGCCACGGGTGCGAGTTGAGCGCGGGTCGAGCAGTGGATGAAGCCCTCCTCCCGGAGGGTGCGGCCACGGGTCGACATCTCGTACGTGCCGCGCTCGCGGGCCGCGTCCCACAGGGAGCGCTCGGTGATGTGGAGGATGAACGTGTGTTCGGGCATGGGTCCACGCTACGGCGTCAGCCGTGCCGCCCGCGCGCGCAGATAGCGCTGCTCCGGCAGGCTCAGGGCCTTGGCTGCGGCGGATTCATAGGCGGCGCGGGCCTCGTCCTGCGCGCCCGCCCGCTCCAGTAGGTGCCCGCGCACCGCGTCCAGGCGGTGCCCGGCCCCCAACTCGTCCTCCAGCGCGTCCAGTTCGGCGAGTCCCGCGCGCGGCCCCTGGACCATGGCCACGGCGACCGCGCGGTTGAGGCGCTCGACGGGCCCGGGGACGAGGCAGACGAGGAGGTCGTAGAGGCCGAGGATCTCCTGCCAGTCGGTCTCCTGCGCGGAGGGTGCCTCGTCGTGGACGGCGGCGATGGCGGCACGCAGTCGGTAGGGGCCGGCGCGGCCCCGGGAGAGGGCGCCGGTGACCAGGGCGACGCCCTCGTCGATCGCGGCCTTGTCCCAGCGGTCGCGGTCCTGTTCGTCCAGCGGGACGAGTTCGCCGTGCGGGCCGGTGCGCGCGTCGCGGCGGGCGTCGGTGAGCAGCAGCAGCGCGAGCAGGCCGGCCACCTCGCCGTGGTCGGGGAGGAGCCGCTGGACCTCGCGGGTCAGCCGGATCGCCTCGCCGGCGAGTTCCCGCCGCTGGAGAACCGCGCCCGACGTCGCCGTATAGCCCTCGTTGAAGATCAGGTACAGCGTCTGGAGCACCGCGGGCAGCCGGTCCTCCCAGTGGTCGGGGCGCCCGAAGCGCACCCCGCGGACCTTCTGCTTGGCCCGGCTGATGCGCTGGGCCATGGTCGCCTCGGGGACCAGGTACGCGCGGGCGATCTCCGCCGTGGTCAGGCCGCCGACGGCGCGCAGGGTGAGGGCGATCTGGGCGGGCGGGGTCAGGTTCGGGTGGCAGCAGAGGAACAGCAGGGTGAGGGTGTCGTCCTCGCGGGGTGCGCGGTCAGCGCCCGGCGGCGGGGCGGTGAAGGCGTCCCGGGGCGACAGCGCCGCGACCTTCTCCTCCCGGGCCCGGCGCGCCTCCTCCGCGCGCAGGGCGTCGGTCAGCCGGCGCGCGGCGACCTTGATCAGCCAACCGCGCGGATTGTCCGGGACACCGGCCCGCGGCCACTGCTCGGCCGCCGCGACCAGGGCCTCCTGCACGGCGTCCTCGGCGGTGTCGAAGTGGCCGTACCGCCGCACCAGCGCGCCGAGGACCTGCGGCGCCCGGCGGCGCAGCAGGTCCTCTGTCTCGGGTGTGACGCTCATGTCGGGTGTGGCGCTCCCGCGGGGCTCGTACGGCTCAGACGTCCCCGGAGCCGTCGTCGATGGGCCGGATCACCACCGGGTAGGCGGGAGCTCCGGCGGGCTGGGGACAGCTCAGGACGCGCTCGGCGATCTCCGTGACCCGCTCCAGGCTCGCGCAGTCCAGCACCCAGTAGCCCGCCAGCAGTTCCTTGGTCTCGCTGTACGGCCCGTCGGTGATGACCGCCTTGCCGTCGTCGCCCAGGGTGACGTGCCGGGTCTTCGCGGGTTCGGCCAGCCCCTGCCCGTCGACCATCTCGCCGGTCTCGGCGAGGTCGTTGTTGAGGTCGCTCATGAAGGCGTACATCGCCTGGACGTCCTCCTGGCTCCAGGCCGCGGAGTGCTCGGACGCCTTGCCCTGCATCGCCTCGTAGTCCGCCTGCGTGCCCTGCACCATGACCAGGTACTTCATCAGTCCGCTCCTTCGGTTTCCGTCGGCTCGGGCCACCGGTCTCGGCGGCTCTCACAGGGGACGTCGGAGCCGCGCCGGAATTCTCGACACGAGGTTCAGGAATTTTTCGCGGTGGGTGGCTCGGGCTGTTCGTGGTGCTCGTGTTGCCGTCCGTGCCCCCCGTGCTCGGCGTCGCCCTCGGCGTACGCGCCGCACTCGGGGTTCCGGCACGGTCCGGCCACCCAGGTGGGGACCCAGGCGCCCAGGGTCTTGTGGCGCTTGACGACCGTCTCGACGGGCTGTCCGCAGTCGGGACAGTGGAGCTCTTCGCTGCCCATGTCCTCAGAGTAGGGCGGGAGACCGCTCAGCGCTTCCTGCTGTACGTACGAACCACGGCGCCGTTGCCGAACGTCCGCACCCCGCCCAGGGTGAACTCCGTGACGGCGAAGTCCGAGCCGAACATCGGCATGCCCGTGCCGTACACGATGGGGTAGGACTTGATGACGAGCTCGTCGATCTCGTCGATCAGTTCACCCGCGATCTGCGAGCCGCCGCACAGGTAGATACCCAGGTCGCCGTCCTCGGCCTTGAGTTCGCGCACCTTGGCGACCAGGTCGTCGCCGATGATCTCGACGTTCGGGTCCGGCGACTCGGTCAGGGTGCGTGAGGCGACGTATTCGCGCAGGTGGGCGTAGGGGCTGGTGACGCCTTCCTTCAGGGCCAGGTCGTAGCTGCCCCGGCCCTGGATGATCGTGTCGAAGCCCTTGTTCTCCAGGCCTTCGAGGCCGAACGCCCGACGGCCGTGGGTCGGCAGGGTCTCCGGATACTCGTCCTTGAGGAAGGCCAGGTACTCCTCGTCGACGAAGGCGAGCATCGCCGACCCGTCTCCGCTCGGGTCCCCGATGAAGCCGTCGAGCGAACAGGCGATGAAGTAGGTGAGCTTTCGCAAGCCGGTCTCTTTTCGTAGAGGTTAACCACTTCGATTGTAGTGCTTCAGTTGTAGTGCATCACTTGTAGTGGTCGCAAGCGCATTACCGGGGCCGGGTGAAAGTGAGAGAGGGGATTCCGCCGCCGGGCGATCGGGAGCGCCGGGCCGTCCTCGTCGACGCGGGCTTGGAGGTGCTCGCCCCGCGAGGGCGCGCTCGGGTTCACCTTCTTCCGCACGATGGACGCCGAGGCAGGGGGGCCGGCCGACACCGCCGACCGGCGCGCGGAACCGCGCCGTCCCCCTTCACCCGGTCCATGCGCGGCGGCCTCGGGAGGCCATGGAGTTGCACCGCGTGGACCGGTCGCGGTGACGGTCGTGCCCGGGAAGCAGGTCGCGGGCTACCTGGGCTCAGCCGCGCGGCTCGCGCCACATCGGCCACATCCGGGGGCCGTCCGGGAGGTCGAGGGGCTGCCCCTCCAGCTCGAAGCCGAGGCGCTCGTACAGCTTCCGGCTGCGTTCGCTGGTCGCCTCCAGATAGGCGGGCAGGCCCTCCCGGTCACAGCGGTCGAGGGCCGCGTTGATGAGCGCGGTGCCGTGCCCCTCGCCCTGGCGCTCGGGCGTCGTGGCGATCATCCACAGGTACGCGTGCGCGCGGCCCACCGGGTGGATGCCGTCCGTCAGCCGGCCGATCAGCTCTATGCGCTCGTTCTCCGGGTCGACGGCCTCCCGCAGGCGCGCGGGCCCTTCGTCGTCGTGGTCCTGCTCGTCGGCCGGTACGGACAGCCACATCGCGCACGCCGTGCCGTCCTCGGTGAGGTCGATACGGCCCTCGGCGCCCACGATGTCGGCGAACGCGGCCATGAGCCTGGGATGGGCGGTCCGGCGGTACTCGGCGCCGGGGAACACCCAGCCGCTGACCAGATCGTCCTGGAAGGCCGCGTCCAGCAGCCGGACCACCAGCTCCCGGTCCGCTTCGCCCGCCGTCCGAATCGCCACGCCCATTTCTCCCCGCCCCTTCGCGTCAACTGGGCTTGATCGTAGGGCGATGCGGGCGCGCGTGGCGTCCGTGAGCCGAGTTTGTCGAGATCCGATCGGCGCACGCGGGGGCGAGCCCCGCACACCGTGGGGATGTGCGGGACCCGCCGGTCCGGAGCCGCTCGGCGGCCGTACGGGGTCAGGAACCGTACGGCCCCGAGGGCTCCGGGGTCTTCTCAGTCGTCGGCCTGAGCCGCTTCGGGCGTTACGGCCGTCGGTCGCCGCGTCCTCGTTCACCGCGGTTCAGTTGCTGCGCCGTGTCACGAACTCGGCCAGTGCCAGCAGTCCGCCCGCCTCCTCCGGATCGGGCACCGCGCGGGCCAGTTCCTGTATGGCGTGGGCCATCCGCTCGGCTGCCTGGGTCTGCGCCCAGTCGCGACCGCCCGCCCGCTCGACGGCGAGCGCGGTCCGCTGCAAGTCCTCCCCGGCGTAAGGCGCTTCGTACAGCGCGGCCAGTTCCGCCGCCGCCGGACCACCGGAGGTCAGCGCGGCGACGACCGGCAGGGACTTCTTGCGGGCGGCGAGGTCCGCGCCGGCCGGCTTGCCGGTGCGGCTCGGGTCGCCCCATATACCGATCACGTCGTCGATGAGCTGGAAGGCGAGCCCGGCCTCCCGGCCGAACGCGTCCAGCGCGTCCACGTCCTCGTCCGCCGCGTTCGCGTACAGCGCGCCCAGGGCGCAGGCGCACCCCAGCAGCGCACCGGTCTTGGCCTCGGCCATGACCAGCACCTCGTCGAGTCCGACCTCGCCGGGACCCCGCTTCTCCATCGCCGTGTCGGCCTGCTGGCCTGCACACAGCTCGACGACACAGGTCGCGAGGCGGACGGCGGCCGCGGAGGACGCCGGGTGCGGGTCCTCGGCGAGCAGCCGCAGGGCCAGCGCCTGGAGGGCGTCCCCGCCGAGGATCGCGTCGGCGTCGCCGAACACGGTCCAGGCGGTGGGCCGGTGCCGCCGGGTGGTGTCCCGGTCCATCACGTCGTCGTGCAACAGCGTGAAGTTGTGGACCAGTTCGACCGCCACCGCCGCCCGTACGGCCGCCGCCCGTGCCCTCGGTCCGCCGAGCGCGGCGGCCGCGGTGAGGACGAGCGCGGGACGGATCGCCTTGCCCGCGCTGCCCGCCGCGGGAGTGCCGTCCGCGTGCTCCCAGCCGAAGTGGTAGCGCGCGATCCGCCGCATGGAAGGCGGCAACGACTCCACGGCGGCGCGCAGTTCGGGGTCGACCGTCGCCCTCGCGCGCTCCAGGATCACCGCCGCCTCGGGCCCGTCGAGTGGACCCGGACTGCCGTCCCCGTCGGTCGCGATGGGCGTCCGCCTTTCGAGCGTCTCGGTGGACGGCCGCGCCCCTGCGGGGCGCTGCTGCGTCTCCGTCATGAACTCACCCATGGCATCGCCTCGGAGAGTCTGCGGACAGTGGCCCTTCCGCTACGGCTGGGCGCCTACCCGAAGGGTCTACCCAAGCGCGGGACACCGGACACGGCGCACCGCCGGCGAGAGGTCGGGCGGAGGGGGCCCGGGCGGGCAGGGTCACCGCCAGCGCCCGATCTCGACGTTCTCCAGCACGCCGAGGGCGTCCGGCACCAGGACCGCGGCCGAGTAGTAGGCGGTCACCAGGTACTTGATGACGGCCTGTTCGTTGATGCCCATGAAGCGGCAGGACAGGCTCGGCTCGATCTCGTCCGGGATGCCCGCCTGCTGGAGCCCGATGACGCCCTGCTCCCCCTCACCCGTACGCATGGCGATGATCGAGGTCGTACGGGCGTCGGTGACCGGGATCTTGTTGCACGGGTAGATCGGCACACCGCGCCAGGTGGGGATGCGGTTGCCGGCGATCTCGATCGTCTCGGGAACGAGCCCGCGCTTGTTCAGCTCACGCCCGAACGCGGAGATCGCGCGCGGGTGGGCGAGGAACAGCTTGGTGCCGCGCCGCCGGCAGAGCAGCTCGTCCATGTCGTCGGGGCTGGGTACACCGTCGTGCGGCTGGAGCCGCTGGTCGTACTCGCAGTTGTTGAGCAGGCCGAACTCCCGGTTGTTGATGAGTTCGTGCTCCTGGCGCTCCTTCAGCGCCTCGACCGTCAGCCGCAGCTGCTGCTCGGTCTGGTTCATCGGCTGGTTGTACAGGTCGGCCACGCGCGTGTGGATGCGCAGCACGGTCTGGGCGATGCTCAGTTCGTACTCACGGGGCCGCGCCTCGTAGTCGACGAAGGTGTGCGGGATGTCCGGCTCGCCGCTGTGACCGGCCGCGAGGTCGACCTCCTTCTCGCCGTACTTGTTGGTGCGCTGCGAGGGGATCGCCCGCAGCTGCTCCAGGTGCGCGCTCAGCGACTCGGCGCGCTCCGCGACCCGTTCGACGTCCTGGCGGGGCAGCACGAGCACCGTGCAGGCGGTGACCGCGCGGACCGTGTACTCCCAGATGGCGTCGGAGTCGAGCAGTGCCTGCTCACCGAGGTAGGCGCCGTCGGCGAGGACGCCCAGGGACTCGTCCTCCCCGTAGGGGCCGGTGCCGAGCTTCTCCACCCTGCCGTGCGCCAGCAGGTACACCTCGTCGGTCCGGCCGCCGAACGAGGCGATCACGGAGCCCGCCGTGAACTCCCGCTGCTGGCAGCGCTGGGCGAGCTCCGAGAGCACGTCCTCGTCCTCGTACGACCGCAACGCCGGCAGTTCGGTCAGCTCGGCCGGGATGACCTCGACACGGTCACCCGTCTTCACGAACGTGATGCGCCCGTCCCCCACGGCGTAGGTCAGACGCCGGTTCACCCGGTACGTGCCGCCCTGCACATTCACCCAGGGCAGCATGCGCAGCAGCCAACGGGAGCTGATCTCCTGCATCTGGGGTGCGGACTTGGTCGTGGTGGCCAGGTTCCGCGCGGCCGCCGTGCCGAGACTCTGCTGCGGCTGGCCCTGCTCGCTGCGGACCTCTTCGCCTACCGACATAAGGAATTGCCCTCCCGGTCATGCCCCGACGCCGCTCTGGCGCCGCACATCGCGATCTCCACGACCGAGCCTTGCATTACTGAGGGTGCCGGTGCTATTACCCGAAAGAGCGGGAATGGATCACCGTCGACTGGGCAAATAGGGGGACCTTGTCCAGTCGTCACGCCGACTCGCGCGAACACGACGGTCGTCCCGAACGCGACACGCCGCTTGTCCGAAACCCATCGCACCCCGTGCGAGGCGAGGAGTCCCCTCTGCCCGTTCTCGGTAAAGCACCGATACGAGGCGGCCGCGCACGGCGGCCGGCGTCCGGCGTGAAGGAGGCGGCCATGGCCTCACCCATGTCCGCGAGCAGGTTCCTGGAGAGACTTGAGGCGGAGGGCGCGACGGTCGTCGAGGTCGGCGACTAGGAGCACCACAACCGCAACCATGTGGGCCCGTGGGGCCCCGTCCACGGCGTGATGATCCACCACACGGTGACCAAGGGCAGCGCGCACACGGTGGAGCTCTGCCGCAACGGCTACGAGGGGCTGCCGGGCCCGCTCTGCCACGGCGTCATCACCAAGGACGGCAGGGTCCACCTGGTCGGCTACGGCCGCGCCAACCACGCCGGTCTCGGCGACGACGACGTCCTGCGCGCGGTCATCGCGGAGACGGCCCTGCCTGCCGACAACGAGGCCAACACCGACGGCAACCGCCACTTCTACGGCTTCGAGTGCGAGAACCTGGGTGACGGCGAGGACCCGTGGCCGGAGCCCCAGCTGGAGGCGATCGAGCGGGTCTCGGCGGCCGTCTGCCGCCATCACGGGTGGACGGAGCGCTCGGTGATCGGGCATCTGGAGTGGCAGCCCGGAAAGGTGGACCCGCGCGGGTTCACGATGGCGTGGATGCGCGAACGGATCCGGGAGCGCTTGCGGTAGAGCGGCCGGGGCCACGGGGCCGGGCGACAATGGCCAGGTGACCAGCCCCGATCTCACGGCCCTGCGCCCCCGGCTCCCCTCGCCCGTGCAGGAGTCCGCGGACGAGCGCTTCACGCGGCACGGCGTCCGTCTGCTCCTCAAGCGCGACGACCTGATCCACCCGGAGCTGATCGGCAACAAGTGGCGCAAGCTCGCGCCGAACCTGACGGCCGCGGCAGGCCGTACGGTCGTCACGTTCGGCGGCGCCTACTCCAACCACCTGCGCGCCACCGCCGCCGCGGGCCGCCTCCTCGGGATCCCCACGGTCGGCGTGGTCCGCGGCCAGGAGCTGGCCGACCGCCCCCTCAATCCGTCGCTGACGCATTGCGTGGCCGACGGCATGCGGCTCCATTTCGTCGACAGGTCGACGTATCGCCGCAAGTCCGAGCCAAAAACGCTGGCGGCCGTCCTGAGCGCGGCGGGTGCGCGGGGGGCGTACGTCGTCCCGGAGGGCGGCAGCAACGCCCTCGCCGTACGCGGGTGCCGGGCGCTCGGCGAGGAGCTGCGCGGGCTGGCCGACGTGGTCGCGGTCGCGTGCGGCACGGGCGGCACGCTGGCGGGCCTGGCCGCCGGGCTCGGCCCCGGCCGGCTGTCCCTGGGCGTTCCCGTCCTCAAGGGCGGCTTCCTGGCCGACGACATACGGGAGCTGCAGGCCGAGGCGTTCGGCGGGCCGCGGGGCGACTGGCGGCTCGACGAGCGGTTCCACTTCGGCGGTTACGCCCGTACGACACCGGAGCTCGATGCCTTCGCCGAGGACTTCGAGGAACGGCACGGGGTGCCCGTGGAACGTCTCTATGTCGCCAAGTTGCTGTACGGGCTTGTCGCTCTCGCCGAGGAGGGTGCCTTCCGTCCCGGCACGACGGTCGCGGCCGTCGTCACCGGGGCCCCGTTCGCCCCTCACGCCGCCTCCCGATAGGCGGCCGCCTCCTCCAGGTCCAGCCTGCGCAGCAGCGTCCGCAGCATCTCGTCGTCGATATAGCGGCCGTCCCGCAGCTTCACGAACACCGCGCGCTCGGCGCCGATGACCTCGCGGGACAGCCGCCGGTAGGTGTCGTCCACGGACTCGCCGGTGACGGGATTGGCCTGGCCCAGCCGTTCCCAGACGGAGTTGCGGCGCCGTTCCAGGACCGCTCGCAGACGCTCGGCGAGGGGGTTGGGAAGGGCGTTGCGTTCGTCGGCGAGGAGTTCCTCCAGGCGGCGTTCGGCGGCCCGGGAGGCCTGCGCCTGGGCGTTGGCCTCGGCGAGGGTCTCGGCCCGCAGGTCCCGGCCGGGGAGCTTCAGCAGGTGGATCAGGGGCGGCAGCGTCACGCCCTGGACGACGAGCGTGCCGATGACCGTCGTGAAGGTCAGGAAGAGGATGAGGTTGCGCTCGGGGAACTCCTCGCCGCCGTTCACCGTGAGCGGGATCGAGAAGGCGATGGCCAGCGAGACCACGCCGCGCATCCCGGCCCAGGAGATGATGAACGGCGCCTTCCAGCTCAGGCCGCCCTCGCGTTCCCTGATCCGCGCCGACATCATGCGCGGCAGGAACGTCGCCGGATACACCCACACGAACCGCGAGACGACGACCACGAGGAAGACGGCGACCGCGTACCAGGCGGCGCGACCGCCCTCGTACTCCCCGAGGCCCTTCAGGACCACCGGCAGTTGCAGTCCGATCAGCGCGAACACCGCCGACTCCAGCACGAACGCGACCATCTTCCACACCGCCTCCTCCTGGAGCCGGGTGGCGAAGTCGACCTCCCACGCGCGGTGTCCGAGGTACAGCGCGACGACCACGACCGCCAGCACTCCGGAGGCGTGCACCTGCTCTGCGGCCGCGTAGGCGACGAACGGGATCAGGAGGGAGAGCGTGTTCTGGAACAGCGCTTCCTTCACGTGCGTGCGCAGCCAGTGGATCGGCACCATCAGCACCACCCCGAACCCGATGCCGCCGACCGCCGCGAGCAGGAACTCGCCGATCCCGCCGGCCCAGGTGGCGCCCTCGCCGACGGCGGCCGCGAGAGCGACCCGGTACGCGGTGATCGCGGTGGCGTCGTTCACCAGGGACTCGCCCTGGAGGATCGTGGTGATCCGGGACGGCAGGCCCACCCGGCGCGCGACCGCCGTCGCCGCGACCGCGTCGGGCGGCGCCACCACCGCGCCCAGCACCAGCGCCGCCGTCAGCGGCAGATCCGGTACGACGAGGTAGGCGGCCCAGCCGACGGCGAAGGTCGCGAAGAGGACGTACCCGACCGACAGCAGCATCACGGGCCGCATCTGAGCGCGCAGATCGAGATACGAGCTGTCCGTCGCCGCACTGTGCAGCAGCGGGGGCAGGACCAGCGGCAGGACGATGTGCGGGTCGAGGGTGTACTCGGGCACTCCTGGCAGGTACGACACGGCGAGCCCGGCGGCGACCAGCAGCAGCGGCGCCGGCACGGGCGACCGCCTGGCGGCCGCGGCCACGGCGGCGCTCCCCGCCACCAGCAACAGCAGCGGCATCACGTCCATGCTTCTCGCCCGCCCCTCGTTTTTTCCGCGCGGCCATCCTCGCCGCCGTCGTAACCTGGCAATCATGAAACAGTGCACGCACGCCGACGCGCTGCCGCTCCCGGAACCCGTGGCGCTGAACGAGACGTGTCCGGAGTGCCTGGCGGAAGGCATGCACCCCGTACAACTGCGGCTCTGTCTCAGCTGCGGGCACGTCGGCTGCTGCGACTCCTCACCGGGGAGGCACGCCACAGAACACCACAAGGAATCCGGTCACCCGGTGATGCGGACCTTCGAGCCGGGCGAGGAATGGCGTTGGTGCTTCGTCGACCACGTACTCGTGTGACCCTGGATCCGGACGGTTCGACCGTCTGACGTCTGGGTACGTCAACCCGGCGCGCGCTCTTCCCAATTGGAGCCGCAGACCCCTAGACACGGAGCGTATCCACAGGTTTACTGTGAGTGACGGCAAGGGGTTGGGGTCCTGGGGACAGGAAAGTTCAGAGCGCGATAGCGTCACCGCTGAACCACACATCGCGTTACCCCGGGGGGCGACCCTCGGCCCCGAGAAGCTTGTACCACCTTGGAGGTGAGGGTGTCCCAGATCGCAGGCGAGCCCGCGACCCAGGACTTCGTGGAAGTCCGGCTGCCGGCCGCGGGTGCCTACCTGTCGGTGCTGCGTACGGCGACTGCCGGCCTCGCGGCCCGTTTGGACTTCACCCTCGACGAGATCGAGGACCTGCGCATCGCGGTGGACGAGGCCTGCGCGATCCTGCTTCAGCAGGCCGTGCCCGGCTCGGTGCTCAGCTGTGTCTTCCGACTCGTCGACGACTCGCTGGAGGTCACCGTCTCGGCCCCGACCACGGACGGCCATGCCCCCTCCAGGGACACCTTCGCCTGGACCGTCCTGTCGGCCCTCGCGGGCAAGGTCTCCTCCGCCGTGGACGAGGACAAAACCGTTTCGATCAGCCTCTACAAACAGCGCGGCGCGGGACCCGGGCCGGCGTGAGGAACGGGGACGGGCCGGTGCGGGACGAAGAGCGCGGCACACGGGAGCTGCCGGACGGCGCTGCCCCCTGCTCGGACGGAGCCGAGATCATGGGGGCGGGCCCGAGCGGTCCGAGCGGTTCCCGACGCATGACGGACGGCATCGACGCCATCCCCGAGCAGGCCCGGCCACACCCGGAGGACGACTCCGTGGAGGCCGGCTTCCTGGCCGACGGACGGGATGACGAAGGTGCCGTGCAGGGCGCGCCTCTGGGCGGGCGGATCGGGGTCTCCCCAGTCCGCGTGGAGGCGAGGGCTCGGGAGAGGGCAACGGGCGGGACGATGAGCGAGCACCAGCGAAACGCCGAGGACGAGGCGACGAGCGCGCACAGCGTGCCGGCCACGCGGCACGACCCCCAGGACCGCAGCGGGGCGCGCGCCATGTTCATCGAGCTGCGCAAGCTCCAGGACGGCAGCACCGAGTACGCGGAACTGCGCAACCGGCTGGTCCGGATGCACCTGCCGCTCGTCGAGCACCTCGCGCGCCGCTTCCGCAACCGCGGCGAGCCGCTCGACGACCTCACCCAGGTCGCCACCATCGGCCTGATCAAGTCGGTCGACCGCTTCGACCCGGAGCGCGGCGTCGAGTTCTCGACGTACGCGACCCCGACGGTGGTCGGCGAGATCAAGCGTCACTTCCGCGACAAGGGCTGGGCGGTCCGCGTTCCGCGCAGGCTCCAGGAGCTGCGCCTCGCCCTGACGACGGCCACGGCCGAGCTGTCCCAGCAGCACGGCCGCTCCCCCACGGTCCATGAACTCGCCGAGAAGCTGGCGATCTCGGAGGAGGAGGTCCTGGAGGGCCTGGAGTCCGCCAACGCGTACTCCACGCTGTCCCTGGACGTCCCCGACACGGACGACGAATCCCCGGCGGTCGCGGACACCCTCGGCGCGGAGGACGAGGCGCTGGAGGGCGTCGAGTACCGCGAGTCGCTGAAGCCGCTGCTCGAAGACCTCCCGCCGCGCGAGAAGCGGATCCTGTTGCTGCGCTTCTTCGGCAACATGACCCAGTCGCAGATCGCGCAGGAGGTCGGCATCTCCCAGATGCACGTGTCCCGGCTGCTGGCGCGCACACTGGCGCAGCTACGGGAAAAGCTCCTGGTGGAGGAGTGACGGCCGACTCGGAGCCGAAGCCGCCGAACCGCTGCCGCTACCGCTGCTTCTGATCAGGCGCGTTACCGGGCCCCCGGATCCCGAGGGCCTGGGTCGTCTCCTGGTTGATCAGGAACACGAGCGTGGCGATCGCGACCATGGCGAGCGCGATGCCCGCCGGAATCGCGATGCTGTCGGCCTGGAGCAGGCTGTAAGCCACCGGCAGGGCCAGAATCTGCGTGATCACGGACGGCCCACGACTCCAGCTGCGCTGAGCGAAGAGGCCCCGCGCGGCGAGCAACGGCAGCAGGGCGAGAACCACCAGCGTCACCCCGAGGGTGACGGCCTGCTGCCGATCGTCCGGATCCCCGGCGAGCCCCAGCACGAGCACCCAGACACCCCCAACGGCGAGCCCCAGCCCTTCCAGCGCGGTGAGTACCGCCGCATACGTCAGCCGCCGCGGACGCGGACCGGCGGTTTCCGGGGTGGTGGGGGTCTGCTCCTTGGTCACCCCTGAAGGGTAGCCCTCCGCACTACCGCCCTCCCGCCTGCACCTGCTGACGCGGCCCGCGCCATCTCAGCCCGTCCGGGGTTTGAGGACGAGGCCCCTCGAGGGCCGAGAGAAGAGGGGCCTTCAAAGCGGGGTCTGGGGGCGGCAGCCCCCAGCACGGCCCGCGCCGACACCGCCACCCCTCAGCGGACGGCATCGACAACCGCGGCTCGAGCGACGGAGTCCCCCGTGTCGAGGCTCACGCCCGATCTCTTACTAGATCCCCACCTCGACCTGTGCCCGGGTACCCCCCAGTAGGTACGCTGCCACTCATGCGTGCACTTCTCGTGGTCAATCCGGCAGCAACCACCACAAGCGCACGTACGCGCGATGTCCTGATCCATGCGCTCGCCAGCGAGATGAAACTCGAGGCGGTCACCACCGAGTACCGCGGCCACGCACGCGACCTCGGCCGACAGGCCGCGGACAGCGACGACGTCGACCTGGTGGTCGCCCTCGGCGGCGACGGCACGGTGAACGAGGTCGTCAACGGACTGTTGCACAACGGCCCCGACCCGGACCGCCTCCCCCGCCTCGCCGTGGTCCCCGGCGGCTCCACCAACGTCTTCGCCCGCGCCCTCGGCCTGCCCAACGACGCCGTGGAGGCGACCGGCGTCCTGCTCGACGCCCTGCGCGAAGGCAGGGAACGTACGGTCGGCATGGGTATCGCGGCAGGCACACCGGGTACCGAGGACGAGGCCGTGCCGGGCCGGTGGTTCACCTTCTGCGCGGGGCTCGGCTTCGACGCGGGCGTGATCGGCCGGGTCGAGCAGCAGCGAGAGCGGGGCAAGAAGTCCACGCCCGCGCTTTATTTGCGCCAGGTGGTGCGCCAGTTCCTCCAGGAGCCCAACCGCCGGCACGGCACGATCACCCTGGAGCGTCCGGGCCAGGACCCCGTGACCGATTTGGTGCTGTCCATAGTCTGCAACACCGCTCCATGGACGTATCTGCTCAATCGTCCTGTGTACGCGGCACCTAAGGCTTCGTTCGATACCGGCCTCGATGTACTCGGTCTCAGCCGCATGTCCACGGTCGCGGTTGCCCGGTATGCGACCCAGTTGCTCACTTCGTCCCCCGACCGTGGGGCCCACGGCAAGCATGCCGTCACCCTCCACGACCTGGACCAGTTCACCTTGCATTCGAAGGTCCCGTTGCCCCTTCAGATGGACGGCGACCACCTCGGGCTGCGTACGAGCGTGACGTTCACAGGCGTACGCCGTGCACTGCGTGTGATTGTGTGAGCGGAACGGGCTAAAGTCCTTTCACTCGAACGTTTAGGCCAGGATCCACCCCATGGAAGTACGGCTGTGACCTAGTCGACACCGAGGAATCAAAAAAAACTTTCCGGAAGGGGTTGTATCCGTCGCTGAGGTTTGCGAGTCTCTACATGGCGATCGGGACGGCCCGCAACACCAGCCTCCACGGATCACCGGAATCCCCCTTCAAATCACAGGACCCACGCCAGGGAACCTGGCGGTAGGCCCTTCACTTGTTGAGGGATTCGTGAAAGCGTTCACATTCACAAGCAACCTGCAAGTAATATTCAAGGAGAGGTAGCAGCCATGGACTGGCGTCACAACGCCGTTTGCCGCGAGGAAGACCCCGAGCTCTTCTTCCCCATCGGCAACACCGGTCCTGCGCTGCTGCAGATCGAGGAAGCCAAGGCCGTCTGCCGTCGCTGCCCGGTAATGGAGCAGTGCCTGCAGTGGGCGCTCGAGTCCGGCCAGGACTCCGGCGTCTGGGGTGGTCTCAGCGAGGACGAGCGCCGCGCCATGAAGCGCCGCGCCGCCCGCAACCGGGCCCGTCAGGCCTCCGCCTGACACACCCGCCCCGCTACAGCCTGAGCTTGGCGGCGCGTACAGCGAGTACGCATCTCCCGCCCCCGAGCCGCAGCGCGCAGTACCCCCGATGCGCTTAGCGATTGCAGAGCAGCAACGAGCACTGGCCCTGGACCACATGGTCCAGGGCTCTTTGCTGTGTACGGCACCGGGACCATGTGTGCGCGTGGACCACTTCGGCGCTCGAACAGCTTCCGCGTGGACTACTTCTGCGTGCGCACCGGGATGTCCAGGATCACCCTGGTCCCCCGCTCCGGCGCCCTGACCATGTCGAACGTGCCGCCCAACTCGCCCTCCACCAGGGTCCGTACGATCTGGAGGCCGAGATTGCCGGCGGTATGCGGATCGAAGCCCTCGGGCAGACCCACGCCGTCGTCCTGCACGGTGACCAGGAGCCGGGCCTGCTGGGTCGTACCGCCACGGACCGCCGAGACCTCGACCGTGCCGGTGTCACCCTCGCGGAAGCCGTGTTCCAGGGCGTTCTGAAGGATTTCGGTCAGGACCATCGACAGCGGGGTGGCGACCTCGGCGTCGAGGATGCCGAAGCGGCCGGTGCGCCGGCCGGCGACCTTGCCGGGCGAGATCTCGGCGACCATCGCCAGCACCCGGTCGGCGATCTCGTCGAACTCCACACGCTCGTCGAGGTTCTGGGAGAGCGTCTCGTGCACGATCGCGATCGAGCCGACCCGCCGTACCGCCTCTTCGAGGGCTTCGCGGCCGCGGTCGGACTCGATGCGCCGGGCCTGGAGGCGGAGCAGGGCGGCCACCGTCTGGAGGTTGTTCTTGACCCGGTGGTGGATCTCCCGGATCGTCGCGTCCTTAGTGATCAACTCGCGCTCGCGGCGGCGCAGTTCGGTGACGTCCCGGAGCAGTACCAGTGAACCGATGCGCGTGCCCTTGGGCTTGAGCGGGATCGCCCGGAACTGGATGACGCCGTCGCCCGACTCGATCTCGAACTCACGCGGCGCCCAGCCGCTGGCGACCTTGGCGAGCGCCTCGTCCACCGGGCCGTGGGTCGGGGCGAGTTCGGCGGTGGTCTTGCCCAGGTGGTGGCCGACGAGGTCGGAGGCGAGGCCGAGGCGGTGGTAGGCGGACAGCGCGTTCGGGGAGGCGTACTGGACGATGCCGTCGGCGTCGACACGGATCAGGCCGTCGCCGACGCGCGGCGAGGCGTCCATGTCGACCTGCTGATTGGCGAACGGGAACGCGCCGGCCGCGATCATCTGCGCGAGGTCCGAGGCGCTTTGGAGGTACGTCAGCTCCAGCCGGCTCGGGGTGCGGACGGTCAGCAGGTTGGTGTTGCGCGCGATGACGCCCAGGACGCGCCCGTCCCGTCGTACCGGAATCGACTCGACGCGGACCGGCACCTCCTCGCGCCATTCGGGGTCGCCCTCCCGCACGATCCGGCCCTCGTCGAGCGCGGCGTCCAGCATCGGGCGGCGGCCGCGCGGGACGAGGTGGCCGACCATGTCGTCCTGGTACGAGGTCGGGCCGGTGTTGGGCCGCATCTGCGCGACGGAGACATAGCGGGTGCCGTCGCTGGTGGGGACCCACAGGACGAGGTCGGCGAAGGAGAGGTCGGAGAGCAGCTGCCACTCCGAGACCAGCAGGTGGAGCCACTCGAGGTCGGAGTCGTCGAGGGCCGTGTGCTGGCGTACGAGTTCGTTCATGGAGGGCACGTGGCCGAGCGTACCTGGCGGTACGGAGATCGTTCGAAACCAGCCACTACAGGAGGCGATCCGGCCCCGGAAACACCCGCGGGCCGCGGCGCCTGAGAGGGACCCTCAGCCCTCCCGGCACCGCAGCCCGGAGCAACATCGGCCGTGGGGTGTGCGGTCCCGGTCGGCCGAAGGATGAGGAGCCGGGGCAGTCAGGGCAGAGAGCTCCGGTTCCTCGGTCCGTCTTCCTGTGCGGGGAAGACGGAAGTCGGTGCGTTCTCGTACTACGCACTCCCCGCAATTGTGGACTAGACCACTCTCGTGTGTCCATGCGTTGAAGCCTGTTTGCTGTTGACGCTTCTTCGCGGGCCCCGACCAGTTGGAGTACTAGTAGGACGCCCTGGTATCCAACACGCAGCCTAACCCGTGTGGGTTCATGTGCGGGGCCAGTTGGCCATGGCAATTTCCGCGAGCGCCTCCAGTTCCTCCCGGCTCGCCCCGTCGCGCGCCTGTTGTGACATGCCCTGGATCATCGCGCCGGCATGCCGGGCGAGGGCGGCGGTGTCGACCTCGGCGGGGAGGACGCCGGTGGCGACATCCGCTTCGATACGGCTCCGGATGGCGGCGATGTTGGCGTTGCGCCGTTCTCGCAGCGACTCCTCCACCTCGGGCGTCGAGCAGTTGGTCGCGGCGTGGACGATCAGGCAGCCGTGCGGACGGGTCGGGTCGGTGTATTCCGACGCGGCCTCGTGCAGCATCCGCCCCACGGCGGCACGGGCGGTGGGTTCCTCGGCGAGGGCGCGATCACCGAAGGCGCCGTACCGCACGCCGTACTCGCGGACGGCCTCCTCGAAGAGGGACTGCTTGTCACCGAAGGCCGCGTAGAGGCTCGGGGCTCCGATGTCCATGACGCGTGTGAGGTCGGAGACGGAGGTCGCCTCGTATCCGTGCTCCCAGAAAGCGCGGATCGCCTTCTCCAGGGCGGTCTCGCGGTCGAAGGAGCGGGGGCGGCCGCGGGGTTTGGATGCCGGACGGGCCGTCGCCCCGGCCCCCTCGCTCTCCTTGTTGCTCACCATGGAGTGCATTTTATAGCGGGCGCTAGACAAATGTCAGCGGCGTGATCTACGGTCATTTCTGTAACGACCGCTAGGTAAATGCGAAGGGGGCGCCGGCATGGGTGCGCTTGCGGGCAGGACGGCTCTGGTCACTGGGGCGAGCAGGGGGATCGGGCGTGGGATCGCCGAGCGACTGGGGCGTGACGGCGCGCGGGTCGGCGTGCACTACGGCAGGAGCGAGGCGGCGGCGAAGGAGACGGTGGCCGCGATCGAGGCGGCCGGCGGCTCGGCGTTCACGATCGGCGTCGAACTGGGGGCGCCGGGAGACGCCGAGGCGCTGTGGGAGGAGTTCGACCGGCACGCGGACGGGCTGGACATCCTCGTCAACAACGCGGGGATCGGCACGTCGTCACACCTCGGGCAGATCGAAGAGGAGGAGTACGACAGGGTCTTCGCGGTGAACGTGAAGGCGCCCCACTTCATCGTCAAGCACGGCCTCGGCCGGCTGCGGGACGGCGGCCGGGTCGTCAACATCTCCTCGGGCCTGGCACGCACCGCGGCGATGCCGGACAAGATGGCGTACGCCATGACCAAGGGGGCGCTCGACGTCTTCACGCGGGACCTGTCCAAGGTGCTGGGCAGCCGCGGAATCACGGTGAACTCGGTGGCGCCCGGGATCATAGACACGGACAACACCGCCGAGTTCCTGCATGGCACCGAGGGCGGGTGGGCCCAGGCCGAGGCATATTCGGCACTGGGCCGGGTGGGGACACCGGCCGATGTGGCGGACGTGGTGGCGTTCCTGGCCTCGGACGCGGGCCGATGGGTGACCGGGAGCTGGGTGGACGCGACCGGGGGGTCACTGACGTAGCGGCCCTGCCGAAAGGCACCAGGGATGCGGCGCTCGGAGCGCCCGCGCTCAGCGCGTCTCCGTCACCTTCGCCAGGGCGCGCGGCGCGTCCGGGTCCTGCCCCCGGGCGATGGTGACCTCGTACGCCAGGAGCTGGAGCGGGAGGATCTCCAGGATCGGCTGGACCTCCTCGGCCACTCCCTCGGTGGGCAGGACGAAGCCGGCTGAAGCCTGCTCGACCTGGTGCCGGGCGCCGATGACGACCAGGTCGGCTCCACGGCCGCGGAGCCGGTCGAGGACGGGCTGGAGCACCTCGCCGCCCTTGCCGTCGGTGACGACCGCGATGACCGGGGAGACGTTGTCGACCATGGCGAGCGGGCCGTGCAGGAGGTCTGCGCCGGAGTAGGCGAGGGCTGGGATGTAGCTGGTCTCCATCAGCTTGAGGGCGGCTTCCTTGGCCGTGGGGTAGCCGTAGCCACGGGAGGTGATCACCATGCGTTCGGCGAAGCGGTAGCGGGCGGCGAGAGCGCGGATCTCGTCCTGCCGGGCGAGTGTCTGCTCGGCGAGGTCCGGGAGTGCCTCGGCGGGGGCGCCGTCGCCGCCGCGCAGCCCCTCGACGAAGAGATACAGGGCGAGAAGGGAGGCCGTATAGGTCTTGGTCGCGGGGAGGGCCCTCTCCGGTCCGGCCATGATGTCGAGGTGGTACTCGGAGACGGCGGCCAGCAGAGAGTCGGGGTTGTTGGTCACCGCGAGGGTGATCGCGCCGGCCTCGCGGGCGGCCCGGGTCGAGGCGACCAGGTCCGGGGAACCACCGGACTGACTCACGGTGATGACGAGGACGTCGGCGAGGTCGGGGCGGGCGCCGTAGGCGGTGGTGGTCGACATCGAGGTAAGACCGCAGGGCAGGCCGAGGCGGATCTCCAGCAGGTACTTGGCGTAGAGCGCGGCGTTGTCGGAGGTGCCACGGGCGGTGAGCAGGACGAAGCGGGGTGCGCGGGCGGCGATCTCCCGGGCGACCCGGCGGATGACGGGGGCGCCGTGGGAGAGGATCCGGCGCAGCACGGCGGGCTGTTCGGCCATCTCGCGGGCCATGATCAGGCCGGGCAGTTCGTTGTGCGGGGCGTGGGGGTCCGGAGGGTATGGGGTCGTGGCGGTCATGGGGCCCCTTTCCTGCTCTCGCGCTCGTCGTGCCGGGCCGGGCGTCCGGCGCTTCGGACGGACAGTCTCCATTCCACTCCCCCACGCGGGATGACGCCTTCCCGACGGGCTCCCGAAATGTCCGCGAGGCTTCCGTTCACCTGGGCCGCGGGACTCCGCTCTGTTAGATTGGTCTAAACCACATGCCCCTTCAGGGTGCCCTTGAAGTCCCTCTTCAGATCGGCAGGCCAGCGTGGAAGTTGTCATCGTTCCGGACGCCAAGGCGGGTGGCGAGCTGATAGCCGAGGCCATGGCCCAGCTGCTCGGGCGCAGGCCCGACGCCCTGCTCGGCGTGGCCACCGGGTCGACACCGCTCCCCGTCTACACGGCGCTCGCGGCCAAGGTGCGCGCCGGCGCCGTGGCCGTCGCGAGGGCGCGGATCGCGCAGCTCGACGAGTATGTGGGCCTGCCCGCCGAGCACCCGGAGTCGTACCGGTCGGTGCTGCGCCGGGAGGTGCTGGAGCCGCTCGGGATCGGGATGGACGCGTTCATGGGGCCGGACGGTACGGCCGAGGACGTCCAGGGGGCCTGCGCGGCCTATGACGCGGCGCTGGCCGCGGCCGGGGGCGTTGATCTGCAGTTGCTCGGGATCGGGACCGACGGGCACATCGGGTTCAACGAGCCGTGCTCGTCGCTGGCCTCGCGGACGCGGATCAAGACGCTGACCGAGCAGACCCGGGTCGACAACGCGCGGTTCTTCGACGGCGACATCGAGCAGGTGCCGCAGCATGTCATCACGCAGGGGATCGGGACGATTCTGGAGGCGCGGCATCTGGTGCTGCTGGCCACCGGGGAGGGGAAGGCGGACGCGGTCGCCGCGACCGTCGAGGGACCGATCGCGGCCGTCTGCCCGGCCTCGGCGCTGCAACTGCACCCGCATGCCACGGTCGTTGTCGACGAGGCCGCCGCGTCCAAGCTGAAGCTGGCGGACTACTTCCGGCACACGTACGCCAACAAGCCGGACTGGCAGGGGATCTAGGCGACGGCCCGGGCCAGGGTGCGGCGCATGGACCGTCCAGGAGACCGTCCATGCGTACGGCGGGCACCCGCATCCGCATCCGCGTCGGGGAGCCCGCCGTGCGCTGCGCCCGGCTCTGCGCCGGACCTGGCCCGGTTCCCGCCGGGTACGAGCTGCCCCTAGAGGACGGCCGGCTCGTCCTCGGTCGGCTCGTCCTGGGCGGTCAGGCCGGCCACCCAGAGCGGCATCAGCCAGTGGGCCACGAGGACGGTGGCGAGGACGGGTGCCGCGTAGAAGCGGAGGGCGTCGCCGTCGGCAGCGCCCGCCGCGAGCAGGCCGGCGACGGATCCGGCCAGCAGCCAGGTCATCAGGCGGTGGGCGCGGGCGAGCACCCGCATGCGCTCCGCCGACTGGCGCTCGTCCAGGGCGCGTTCGCGTAGTTCCAGCAGGCCGCGGGTGGCGCCGTTGATCACGCCGGTCGCCGTCATCCAGGGCAGCATGAGCACCGCGGCGACGGCGGCGGGCCACACCGGCTCGGCCCGCGCGAGGCAGAAGTAGCCGGTCAGCGCCACGATGGCCACGGTGAGTGTGACGTGCGCGGCGACGACCAGCCGGCGGCGCTTGGTGGTGGCGTACAGCGGGCGCCCTCGGCGGTCGTTCATCAACCGCAGCATGCTCCGGTCGTAGCGCGTCAGCTGTGTGGGCGTCATGACTGTTTCCTCCCGTAGACCTCATCCGTGAGCGGGCGGAACGGTTCGAGGGAGAACAGGGCCTCGACCGGCAGATCGAAGAACTTCGCGATCTTCAAAGCCAGGTCGAGGCTCGGGTTGTACTGCCCCCGCTCGATATAGCCGATGGTCTGGTAGTGGGCTCCCACTGCCTCGGCCAGGCTCTGGCGCGACACCTTGCGTTCGGCACGCACCATCGCCAACCTGTTGTGCACCTGCTCGCTCATGTATAAGAAGTACTACATTCGAGGGCACAGCTGCAACAGCTAAGGTCGCGCTGGGAGGGCTCACGCCCCGGCGATGACCTCCGCCGCGGCGAGCCCGCACACGCGTGCCGCGCCATGTGTGGCGAGGTGCAGGGCGCCGCGGGGCTTCGCCTGTGGCACGCCCATCTCGACGACGATCGTGTCCGGGCGGGCCCGCAACAGGGTGTCGAGCGCCGTTGCCATCCAGGGGTGGCGGTGTTCGTCACGGACCACGGCCACCACTCGGCGCCCGCCGGCCGCTTCCAGGACCGCACGGCCGGCGTCCTCACCCGTGTAGCTGCCGGTCTCCGTGCCGGGCAGCAGCCGGGCCAGTTCGGCGGCGACGCCCCACGGTGTCTCGTCACCGACCGCGATGTTCGCGACCGGAGTGAAGGCGGCGACATAGGGCGGTTCGGTGAGAGGGGTGAAGGCCCCCTCACCTGCCGCGCCGGTCACCCGCAACGCGCGCCGGGCCGCGACGAGGCCCACGTCCGTCCGGCGGTCGCCGTCGGTCGCCGGTGCCGCGGTCGCCGTCCAGCGGGCCAGCTCTCGGACCCGTTCCGCGGCCTCCGCCAGTCGCTCCTCGGGGAGTTCGCCCGAGCGGACCGCCCCGACCAGGGCGTCGCGCAGGCGTCGTACCGTCTCGTCGTCGGCCAGGCCGCCGCCCACGCAGATCGCGTCGGCGCCGGCCGCGATGGCGAGGACGCTGCCGCGTTCGATGCCGTAGGTCGCCGCGATGGCCTGCATCTCCATGCCGTCGGTGACGATCAGGCCGGTGTAGCCCAGGTCGCCGCGGAGGAGGTCGGTCAGGACCGGGCGGGAGAGGGTCGCCGGGTGGTCGGGGTCCAGGGCGGGGACGAGGATGTGCGCGCTCATCACCGCCCTCGTGCCGGCGGTGATCGCCGCGCGGAACGGGGAGAGTTCGCGGTCGGCCAGCACCGAGGTGTCCGCGTCGATGCGGGGCATGGCGTGGTGGGAGTCGACCGCCGTGTCGCCGTGGCCCGGGAAGTGCTTGGTGCAGGCCGCCACTCCCGCCGACTGGAGGCCGGTGACGTAGGCCGCGGTGTGGCGGGCGGCCAGGGCGGTGTCGGCGCCGAAGGAGCGGACGCCGATGACCGGGTTCGAGGGGTTGGAGTTCACGTCGGCCGACGGGGCCCAGTTGAGGTTCACCCCGCAGGCGGCGAGGCGACGGCCCAGTTCGGACGCCACCTCCCGCGTCAGCTCCACGTCGTCCACGGCGCCCAGGGCGTGGTTGCCGGGGAAGGAGGAGCCGGTGCGCACCTCCAGGCGGGTGACGTCGCCGCCCTCCTCGTCGATCGCGACGAGCACGTCGTCCCGCTCGGCGCGCAACTGGGCTGTCAGGGCGGCCAGTTGCTCGGGCGAGGCGATGTTGCGGCCGAACAGGCCGACGGAGGCGAGGCCCTCACCGAGGCGGCGCAGCAGCCAGTCGGGGGCGGTGGTGCCGGTGAAACCCGGTTGAAGGACCGTCAGCGCATCGCGCGTGAGCCCGTCTTTCGAGGTCGTACCGCTGGCGAATGTCGTCATCGCTTTGCGTTATCCCTTCACCGCGCCGGCCGTCAGTCCGCTGACAGCCCTGCGTTGCAAGAAGACGAAGAGGACCAGGATCGGAATGGCGAAGAGGGAGGACGCCGCCATCGTGGCGCCCCAGTCGTTGCCGAAGGCGGTCTGGAAGCTGGACAGCCACAGTGGCAGGGTCTGTGCCTCCGCCTCCTTGTTCAGCACCAGGACCAGAGGGAATTCATTCCATGCGGTGATGAAGCCGAAGAGCGAGGTGGACATCAGGCCCGGCGCCAGCAGCGGCAGGATGACCTTGCGGAACGCCTGGGACCGGGTGCAGCCGTCGACCATCGCGGCCTCCTCCAGCTCCCGGGGCACGGCGGCGACGAAGCCGCGCAGCGTCAGGATGGTGAAGGGCAGGATCATCATCATGTAGAAGACCGTGAGCGGCACGAGGCTGTTCAGCATCGACGCGTCCCGCACGATCATGTACATCGCGATGATCATGACTTCCCACGGTGCCATCTGGGCCAGCATGAAGCCGATGACGAAGCCCCGCCGCCCCTTGAACCGCATCCGGGCCAGCGCGAAGGAGCCCGCGAGCGCGACGACCAGGGCGAGACCGACCGCGCACAGCGTGACGATCAGCGAGTTGGAGACGTACGTCCAGAAGTGGTCGACGCCGGTCGCCTTCCTGAAGTGCTCGAAGGTGATGTCGGTCGGGAACCAGACCGGGTCCCGCGAGATGATGTCGCCGGTCGGCTTGAAGGCCGTGGAGAACATCCAGTACACGGGGAAGACGAAGCCGATGAACAGGACGACGGCCGTGACATTGGGCCACAGGCGGCCGAAGAGCGAGCGCTTCACAGCTCGTCCTCCTCTTGCTTGAGCACGATCCGCAGGTAGTAGGCGGTGAGGCCGAGCAGGATCAGGATGGTCAGGACGGCGATCGCCGCACCCATGCCGTAGTGCTGGTTGCCGACGCCCTCGATGTAGGCGTAGACGGGCAGGATCTCGGTGAGCCGGTCGGGGCCGCCGCCGTTGATGGTGAAGACCTGCACGAACGCCTTGAAGACCCAGATGATCTCCAGGAAGGTCGTGGCGTAGAGGAAGGGGCGCAGGAACGGCAGCGTCACCGTGGTGAAGCTCTTCCAGGCGCCCGCGCCGTCCAGCGCCGCGGCCTCGTACAGCTCGCCCGGGATGGTGGTCGTAGCGGCGTAGAGGTTGATCGCGACGAACGGGATCGACATCCAGACGATCAGCAAGGTGACCACGAAGAACGTCGACATCTGGCTGCTGGTCCAGCTGTAGTCGGCCATCGAGTGCCAGCCCAGCTTGTCCAGGACCCAGTTGACGACGCCGAATCGCTGCGCGAACAGCCACTGGTAGACGGTGCTCGCGGCGACCACGGGCATCGCCCAGGCCAGCACGAGCCCGACCAGCAGCATGACCCGCATCCGTCGGCCGAGGCGGGCGAGCAGCAGGCCGACCAGGGCGCCGATGACCATGATCAGGACGACGTTGACCGCCGTGAACAGGATCGAGCGCAGGGTGACGCGCCAGAAGTCCTCGCCGGTGAGGACCTCCTTGTAGTTGTCGATGCCGTTCCACTCGGTGACGTGCTGGATCAGCTGCGCCATGTTGAGGTTCTGGAACGACAGCAGGACGTCCTTCAGCAGCGGCCAGCCGAGCAGCAGCACGGTGGCCGCGCAGGCCGGCAGCAGCAGGAGGTACGGGGTGAGCGCGCCCGCGCGGAACGCGGCTCGGGGCCGCGGGCCGGCGGACCCGCTCTCATCCCTCTTGGTCACGTCCACCGGGCCGGAGGGCGGCCGTTCGGTCTGCACGGTCATGCTCGCGATCTCTCTTCTCGACCTACGTACGTAGACCCGCGTGCGGTCGCCGGGGCGGGGGCGGCATGCGCATCCCCGCCCCGGCGCGAACACCGGCGCCTTACTGCTGCTGCTTACTGCTGCTGCGACAGGCGCTTGTTGAACTCGTCCTCGACCTGCTTGGCGGCCTCGGCCGGCGACTTACCGTTCAGCACCGCGGTCATGTACGTCTTGATCGGGTTGGGCGCGTTCTCCACGGCGGCCCACTCCGGGATCAGCGGCGTGGTGCCACCGCCCGCGGCGGCCGGCGCGGCGGCCTCGGCGACGGCGTTGCCCTTGAGGTTGGTCTGCAGCGACTCCTTGTTGGGGATGACGCCGTTGAGCTTGGCCAGCTCGCCCTCGTACTGGTCGGACAGGGCGATCCTCAGGAACTCCTTGGCCAGCTCCTGCTTCTCGCTGCCCGCGGCGACCGCGAGGTTGGAACCGCCGAGGAAGACGCCCTCGGGCTTGTCGGCCGTGGCACCCGGGATGGTGAAGTAGCCGATCTCCTTCTCGATCTTCGGGTTGGCCTTGATGGCGATGCCGGCCTCCCAGCCCATGCCGATGAAGGCACCGACGTCGCCCTTGCCGAAGACCTCGCCCTGCTGCGGGGTGGCCTCGTCCTTGTCCTTGGGGGCCTTGGACAGCGCCTGGAACTTCTTGTACGTCTCCATGGCGGCGGCGATCTTCGGGTCGTCGAGGTTGGAGACGTACTTGTCGCCGTCCTTCTTGACCAGTTCGGCGCCCTCACCGATGGTCAGGCCGACGAAGTGGTACCAGTTCTGGCCCGGCAGGTAGATGGGCTCGGCGTCGGTCTTCTCGCCGATCTGCTTGAGGTCGGCGTAGAACTCGTCGCGGGTCTTGGGGGTGTCCTTGATGCCCGCCTCGGCCCAGACCTTCTTGTTGTAGAGGACGACGCGGTTGGCGAAGTACCACGGGGCGGCGTACTGCTTGCCGTCGTAGATGGACGACTCGTTGAGGGACGCGGTCCAGTCGGCGCCGATCTCGGTCTTGAGGTCGGCGAGGTCGGCGAGGCCGCCGGTCTTGGCGTAGGCCGGGGTCTGGGTGTTGCCGATCTCGAAGACGTCCGGCGGGTTCTCCTCCGACAGGGCGGTGGTCAGCTTCTGCTGGATGCCGTTCCACTGCTGGATCTCGAACTTGACCTTGGCCTTGGTCTTCTTCTCGAAGGCCGCGGCGACGTCCTTCTGCCACTGGTCCGGGGAGGAGCCGTCCATCACCCACACCGTGAGCGTCTGGCCCGCGTACCCGTCCGCCCCGGCCTTGTCCCCGCCGTCGCCGTTGTCGCCCCCACACGCCGCCAGGGAGATCATCATGCCCGCGACACCGATCGCGGATATCAGCTTGCGCTTCACGCCACCCTCCTCAGGGATGCCCACACCTCCCCCGCCAACGGGCCGGGACCTGGACCAATGGTGTAGACCAGTAGGGGGAGCTTGGACCAGGCCACGAAGCGTGTCAAGGGTGGCCGAATAGCCCCTGACCAGCCGTTATGGGACCTACATATGCAGGAACCTTTAAGTAAGAAGGCAGCGAAAAGACCGACGCCGGAGTACTCTCGTCCGCTAGACCACATGCAGCTGTGGACTAGACCAAAAGAGGCGGGCGACGGTATACAGAAGGGATCACGATGTGACCCGCATCCGGAGCCGGGAAGGCAGACCATGAGTACCGATGTCAGCAGTGCGGAGAACGAGGGTGGGGCAGGCGTTCGTACCGCGCGCGTGCCCAAGTACTACCGCCTGAAGAAGCACCTGCTCGACATGACGGAGACGCAGTCGCCCGGCACGCCGGTCCCGCCCGAGCGCACCCTGGCCGCCGAGTTCGACACCTCGCGCACGACCGTGCGCCAGGCCCTCCAGGAGCTGGTCGTCGAGGGGCGCCTGGAGCGCATCCAGGGCAAGGGCACGTTCGTCGCCAAGCCGAAGGTCTCCCAGGCGCTCCAACTCACCTCGTACACCGAGGACATGCGCGCCCAGGGCCTGGAACCCACCTCGCAGCTGCTGGACATCGGCTACATCACCGCCGACGACCGCCTCGCCGACCAGCTCGACATCACCGCCGGCGGCCGGGTGCTGCGCATCGAGCGACTACGCATGGCGAACGGCGAGCCGATGGCCATCGAGACCACCCATCTGAGCGCCAAGCGCTTCCCGGCCCTGCGCCGCTCCCTGGTCAAGTACACCTCCCTCTACACCGCGCTCGCCGAGGTCTACGACGTCCATCTCGCCGAGGCCGAGGAGACCATCGAGACCTCCCTGGCCACGCCGCGCGAGGCCGGCCTGCTCGGCACCGACGTGGGCCTGCCGATGCTGATGCTGTCCCGCCACTCGCTGGACCGGCAGGGGCAGCCGGTGGAGTGGGTGCGGTCGGTGTACCGGGGGGACCGGTACAAGTTCGTGGCGCGGCTCAAGCGGCCGCAGGATTAGCCCCCTTGCGGTGGCGCACGCGGTGTAGCGCTTCCCCTCTTCCTGTTCTACGTTCCTCCCGTCGCCGCATGGACGGGAGGACTTGCCGATGCATCACGACCGTACGGCTGCCGTGCACACCAATCCTCCACATCCGATATGCGGACAGGGTCTTCCGCTGTAGTTGCACCGTCACCTACATTGCCCGGGCGTTTCACAGGTGATCAGTGAGGGGACGGAGCCGTCAGATGTCAGATGCCCCAGAGGTGAACAGAGGGGTGGTGACACCGGTGCGTGTCGTCATCGCGCTCTGTCTCGTCGCGCCCTTCGTGGCGATGTTGTGGGTGGGTTCGTACGCCAAGACCGACCCGGAGCTGGCCGGCATCCCGTTCTTCTACTGGTACCAGATGCTGTGGGTCCTGATCTCCACCCTGCTGACGATGGTCGCGTACAAGCTGTGGCAGCGTGACCAGCGCGCGCGTGCCTCCCAGAAGGGCGGTGCGTCGGAATGAACGACGGCGTGAACGGCGTCGCGCTCGGCGTCTTCATCTTCTTCTTCCTGGCCGTGACGGTCATGGGCTTCCTGGCCGCGCGCTGGCGCAAGGCCGAGAACGAGCACAGCCTCGACGAATGGGGCCTGGGCGGCCGGTCGTTCGGCACCTGGGTGACCTGGTTCCTGCTCGGCGGCGACCTGTACACGGCGTACACCTTCGTCGCCGTACCCGCGGCGATCTACGCGGCGGGCGCGGCGGGCTTCTTCGCGGTGCCCTACACGATCCTCGTCTACCCCCTGATCTTCACGTTCCTGCCCCGCCTGTGGTCGGTCTCCCACAAGCACGGCTATGTGACGACCTCGGACTTCGTGCGCGGGCGCTTCGGCTCGAAGGGCCTGTCGCTGGCCGTGGCCGTCACCGGTCTCCTGGCGACCATGCCGTACATCGCGCTCCAACTCGTCGGCATCCAGGCGGTGCTGGACGTGATGGGCGTGGGCGGTGGCGAGAACACGAACTGGTTCATCAAGGACCTCCCCCTCCTCATCGCCTTCGGTGTGCTGGCGGCGTACACCTACTCCTCGGGGCTGCGCGCCCCCGCGCTGATCGCGTTCGTCAAGGACACGCTGATCTACATCGTCATCGCGGTGGCGATCATCTACATCCCGATCAAGCTGGGCGGGTTCGACGAGATCTTCACGGCGGCGAACGAGAAGTACACGGCGGCCAAGGCCGGCGGCCTGGTGCCGCCCGAGGCGGGTCAGTGGACGTACGCCACGCTGGCGCTGGGCTCGGCGCTCGCGCTGTTCATGTACCCGCACTCGATCACCGCGACGCTCTCCTCCAGGAGCCGTGAGGTGATCCGCCGCAACACCACGATCCTGCCGCTGTACTCCCTCATGCTCGGCCTGCTCGCCCTGCTGGGCTTCATGGCGATCGCGGCCGGGGTCAAGGCCACCAACCCCCAGCTGGCGATCCCGCAGCTCTTCGAGGACATGTTCCCGGCCTGGTTCGCGGGCGTCGCCTTCGCGGCGATCGGCATCGGCGCCCTCGTCCCGGCCGCCATCATGTCCATCGCGGCCGCGAACCTCTTCACCCGCAACATCTACAAGGACTTCATCAAGCCGGACGCCACGCCCGCGCAGGAGACCAAGGTCTCCAAGCTGGTCTCGCTGCTGGTGAAGGTGGGCGCCCTGGCCTTCGTCCTCACCATGGACAAGACGGTCGCGATCAACTTCCAGCTCCTGGGCGGCATCTGGATCCTGCAGACCTTCCCGGCCCTGGTCGGCGGCCTGTTCACCCGCTGGTTCCACCGGTGGGCGCTGCTGGCCGGCTGGGCGGTCGGCATGGTCTACGGCACGGTCGCCGCGTACGGCGTCGCCTCGCCGACGCAGAAGCACTTCGGCGGCTCGTCGAAGGAGATCCCGGGCATCGGTGAGATCGGCTACATCGGCCTCACGGCGTTCGTGCTCAACGTCGTCGTCACGGTGGTCCTGACCTTCGTCCTGAAGGCCGCGAAGGCCCCGGAGGGCATCGACGAGACCAAGCCCGAGGACTACACGGCGGACGCGGGCGACGCGGGCGTCCAGGTGGAACTGCCGCCGGCCACGGCGGGCACCTCCCACTGAACCACGTGACATCGGCAGGCCGTCGGAGGAGATCCGGCGGCCCGTCGTCGTACCCACCGTCGGCTAGTCCCGCGTGCGCCTGGCCATCGCGCCCCAGAAGTAGTCCAGTTCCCGCACCCGCATACTGACCCAGTGCGGCGTCTTCCTCCGCACACCCCTGGGCAGCCACCGTCGCAGACGTCCCGGCAGGAGCGCCTGCTGCTGGCGGCAGAACGGCTCCCGGATCTCCCCTCGCGGTACGCAACCGCGGGGCGGGTAGGGGCAGAGCTGGAACTTGCAGTCGGGCAGGCAGGAGGTGCCCGGCGTGGGCGGGTCCGAGATGCCGGCACGCAGGTCGGGCCGGAGCGGCCCGCGGTCGCCGCGGATGCACGGCGGCAGCGACATCCGCGGCTGCTCCGCGCGGGCCATCCGCTCCTCGACCTCGTCCGGGTGGCCGTCCCGTTCGACAAGGTTCAGCATCACCAGCACGTCGGCGACGAGACGCTGGGCGCGCGCGTCGAGGGTGCTCCACCCGACCGAGGGCGGGATCCACAGGCTGTGCTTGCGATATCCCTCCGGGTGGCCGGTGCGCGCGCCGATGTTGTCGGCGACGCCCTTCTCGTCGATCCACAGGAAGCGCTCCGGCTGCCCGGTCTCCAGCGCGAGGGCCACCAGGTCGCCCGCCTCGGCGACGAACGGATGCAGGGGCCGCCGGGACGGGTCGCCGTTCGCGTGGGCCTGGCCGGGCGCCCTGTTCACCGTGCCGGCCATCGACAGCCAGCGCTCCACGGTCCGTATCGCGGTCGCCCCGCCCATGACCTGGGTCGGCTCGCGTGGCCCGTCACGGTCGCCCGGGGCCGCCGCTGCCTCCTCGTCGTGCTCGTGGACGCCGTCCGGAAGCTCCCACAGGCACAGTGCCTGGAGCAGGATGAGCTGCGAGTACCAGCACCGGGACTGCTGCAGCACGGTCTCCGCCTGGCGGATCAGGTCGGCGCGACCGCCCGAGTATGCCTGCGGATGCCGTATGCGACGGTTGGCCGCGTACTTGAATCCCTGGGCCAGCGCGGCCTCGAAGGCGAGGGGGAGGTCGGGTGCGCCGCCCGTGGCCTTCGGGTCGAGGTGGCGCAGCCACTTGGTGAGGCGTTCCCGGGCCTCGTCACGGTGGGCCTCGTCGACCGAGCCCAGCAGCATGGGGATCAGCCAGGCACGCATCACGAACTCCCGGAACAGATCGACCCGTTTCCTGCGGTAGTCCCGGTTCAGTGTCCGCCGGTCCTGCTGTAGGCGGCCGATGCGCTCGGACCGGGCCCGTGAAGGTGCGGCGGCCCTCGCCACGCCCATGCGCTCGGCCCATTTCTCGTACTCCTGCCGCTTCCATGCCTTCAAGGCCCCGAGCCTGTCGTCGTACTCCTTGATGGGGTCGCTGTGCAGCCCGACCCGTCCGCGGATCACGGCGAACGCCGCGTTGCCGCCCGTGCCGAACTCCTGCGCCGCGGCCAGGCGTATGGAGTAGGAGGGCTCCCGCACGCCGATCTCGAAGAGCTGTGCGTACAGCGGGGTGGTGTCGATCCGGTCGGAGACGCCCCGCAACGCGGCTCCGAGTTGCTTGAGCAGTCTCAGTTTCGCGTCGCCCAGGGTGCGCCGATCGCCCTTGAAACCGGCCCAGCTCCTGCGCACCCGCTCCACGATGTCGCCGAGCAGTCGCGGCTCGTCCTCCACGCTCTCGATCTCCACCGCGGCCACGTAGAGGTCCAGGGCCTTCGGGTCGTCGGTACGGCGGTCCGCTGCCCTGCACAGCCGGTACGCCAAGGTGTGCCCCCGCACGGGTGACTGACGGACCAGCTCCTCGATCTCCTTCTTCACCTCGGCGCGGACGCCTCCCCCGCGGGCCCTGAGCTTCGCCGCGCGCCGGCGGGACAGCAGCACCAGAGCGATGAGCAGTTCACGACTGGGCCCGGGCGGCTGAAGCGCCTGCTCGACGAGCTCTCCGGCGCCCCGTTCGCCCAGGTGGTTCAGGACGCGGTAGCCGTAGTAGGCCTGGATGATGCTGTGCGGGAACCGGACTCTGCGTTCGAAGCCCTCCACCAGGGAGAGCTTGTCCGCGTTCCTCACGAAGCGTGCGAGGGCGGCACGGCACTGGTCCATGTTCCCCTCGCGCAGCCGCTTCCGCTCCTCCTCGCCGAGCCGCTCGCACAGCGCGTCCCAGATCTGCTGCCGGTGCCACTCGGAGAGGACGTTCCCGCGTCTTCCGTACCGGTCGAAGGCGCGCCGGCTGGTCCACAGGTGTGTGGCCCTGACCTGCGCGCGCCGCGTCGGGCCGGGGTGGACGTCCGTGTCCAGCAGTTCCCCGAAGCCCACCTCCAGCTTGTCCTGGAGGAGCCCGACGCAGGCCATGGCCGACACCACCTCCAGGGTGTCCCGGCGCTCCTGCGGGGTGAGCGCGACGTCCTCGCGCAGCCGGCCCTGGCACACCGCGTGGTCCCACGTCTCCAGCAGCCACAGGCGCAGCGTGCCGCGGTCCCGGCCGCGGGTGCTCATATGCTGCGGGTCGGTGTCCGGCCGGTCGTGCTCCAGGGCTCCGTGGCGGTGCAGTTCCCGGGCGACCTGGAGATAGACGGGTGACTCGGTCACCTCCGCCGTCTCCACGATCCAGTCCACGCGGCGCTCGTCCGTCTCCGGGCCATGCGCCTGGACGAAGCGCAGGGCCTCCTCCTCGCTGAGCGGTTCCAGCTCCACGATCGCCGCCGAGGTTCTCTCCAACGGGCTGTGCGGTCGTGAGGCGATGACAAGGGGCAGCTTCTCCTCGTGGGCGCGCTCGATGGCCCGCCGGATGATGTTGTCCCGGTTCTGCTGGTGGCCGTCGCCCTGGAGGGCCTCCTCCAGGCCGTCCGCGATGACGACCGGCTTGTCGTCGGCGAGCAACTGCTGCCAGACCCGCTCGGTCTTGCCGCGGGCGAGGATGCCCCTGGGCGCCTCCTCGGCGAAACGACGCCTGGCCATGCGTTCGAAGTTCAGCTCGGTTCCGTCGGTCGCGTCCCGCAGCCGGATCGGTACGGGTACGGCGTTCTGCTGGGCCAGCAGTTCGGTGAGCCGTACCAGGACGGCGGTCTTGCCCACCCCGACGCCGCCGACGAGCAGATAGGGCCGGCGCGTGTCGCGTTCCCGCAGCCGTTCGGCGAGCACCTGGGCGATCTCCTCCCGGCCCACGATCTCGGCGGTGTCCGGTCCGGCGGTGGGCACCAGCCGCCAGGGATCGTCCCGCGCCTTCGCGAGGTAGCGCCGCTTGGTCCACCGGTACCACCAGAACAGGAAGAGCGTGGCGGCGACCGACGCGGTGAGCACCGGGCCGACGAAGCGCAGGACCGTTTCGAACCCCTCGTTGCCCTTCCGCCACTGCTCGAAGCCGGTCGTGTCCTGCGTGATCAGGATGTACAGGCCCTCCACGCACCAGGCGAGCAGCGCGAGTGCGGCGACCAGCCAGATGGCCCGGGTGACGTTGGTGTAGGAGATCCATCGACGCCACTTCCTGGGGCGGGTGGCGCCGCGGCGGGCCTCCAGACGGATCGTCAGCGCATGCCAGTGGCCCACGAATCCGTGCCTGGCCCAGCTGCCCGCACGTCTCGGGGCCAGCGTCGCCATCGGCGCGTTGCGCGGCCGCTCCTTGCCGGGCGGGCGGCGGACGACCCTCGTCATCGTGCGTCTCCTTCCGAGAAGGCTCTCGAAACGGAGCGACCGCGGGCGCCGACACCTACCTCCATGGAAGCACTCGCGGAACTCCCCGCAACCCGGCGCACCATGCGCGGCGCCCACCGCCGCCGCGCACTCCCGGGTCTCGCCGGCATCACTCTGCTCACCCATGAGTTGACGCTCTGAAACCACCGCGACACAACATCTGGGGGTGACACGACAGCCCGGCACAAGATGTATGCTCATGCTCGCTGTCGTCGCAGGGGAATCCGGTGCGAATCCGGAACTGTCCCGCAACGGTGTACTTGTGCATGTCTGTGCACAGGAGTCAGTCCGAGGACCTGTCGACAGTGCGCCCGGCCACCCGGTCGGCGCGCCTGACGTCCGGGCCTCGTGGAGTGGGCCGGTGGACGCGACGCCGCGTGCGCTCGTGTGCTGCCCCCTGCCCTCCGCCAGGCCCCCGTGCCGAGCGAGGGAGAGCCCCCACGTGACCATCGCGCCAGCAGACCCGGCCTCAGCCGTCCCGACTGTCGAGGACGCTCCGGGAACCGCGTTGCTGCGGACCCTGACCGAGCTGACCGCCGACCTCCCCGACGCCGACCCCGGCCGGGTCGCCGCCGCCGCGCTGCGCGGCCGGTCCGCCCTCGCGGACGAGGCGGAGCTGCGGGAGCTGGCGACCGAGGCCGCGGCAGGTCTGATCTCCGAGGACCCCGCCTACTCCCGGCTGGCCGCCCGGCTGCTGACCATCGGCATCCGCGAGGAGGCCGCCTCGCAGGGCGTCACGTCCTTCACCGAGTCGGTCGCGGTCGGGCACCGCGAGGGCCTCGTCGCCGACCGGACCGCCGACTTCGCGCGCATCCACGCGGCCCGCCTCGACGCCCTGGTCGACACGGGCGCCGACGACCGCTTCGGCTACTTCGGCCTGCGCACCCTGCACAGCCGGTACCTGCTGCGGCACCCCTACACCCGCAAGGTCATCGAGACGCCCCAGCACTTCATGCTGCGCGTCGCCGCCGGTCTCGCCGATCACACTGCGCTCAATTCAAGAACGGGCGTCCGCGCGCTGGACGAAGTCGCCGCGCTCTACGGGCTCATGAGCCGCCTCGACTACCTCCCCTCCTCCCCCACGCTCTTCAACTCCGGCACCCGCCACCCCCAGATGTCGTCCTGCTACCTCCTCGACTCCCCCAAGGACGAGCTGGACTCCATCTACGACCGCTACCACCAGGTCGCCCGTCTCTCGAAGCACGCCGGCGGCATCGGTCTGTCGTACTCCCGCATCCGCTCCCGGGGTTCGCTGATCCGCGGCACCAACGGGCACTCCAACGGCATCGTCCCGTTCCTGAAGACGCTCGACGCCTCGGTCGCCGCCGTGAACCAGGGCGGCCGGCGCAAGGGTGCCGCCGCGGTCTACCTGGAGACCTGGCACTCCGACATCGAGGAGTTCCTCGAGCTGCGCGACAACACCGGTGAGGACGCCCGGCGTACGCACAACCTGAACCTCGCGCACTGGATCCCGGACGAGTTCATGCGCCGGGTCAACGCCGACGGGCTGTGGAGCCTGTTCTCCCCGTCGGACGTGCCCGAGCTGGTCGACCTGTGGGGCGAGGAGTTCGACGCGGCGTACCGGAAGGCCGAGGAGAGCGGTCTCGCGAAGAAGACCATCCCGGCCCGTGACCTGTACGGCCGCATGATGCGCACCCTCGCGCAGACCGGCAACGGCTGGATGACCTTCAAGGACGCCGCCAACCGCACCGCCAACCAGACGGCCCTGCCGGGCCATGTCGTCCACTCCTCCAACCTCTGCACGGAGATCCTGGAGGTCACGGACGACGGGGAGACGGCGGTCTGCAACCTGGGGTCCGTCAACCTCGGCGCGTTCGTGGACACGGCGACCGGTGACATCGACTGGGAGCGGCTGGACGCCACCGTCCGCACCGCCGTCACGTTCCTCGACCGCGTCGTCGACATCAACTTCTACCCGACCGAGCAGGCGGGCCGGTCGAACGCCCGGTGGCGGCCGGTGGGCCTGGGCGCGATGGGCCTCCAGGACGTCTTCTTCAAGCTGCGGCTGCCGTTCGACTCGGCCGAGGCCAGACAGCTCTCCACGCGCATCGCCGAGCGCATCATGCTCGCCGCCTACGAGGCCTCCGCCGACCTCGCCGAGCGCAACGGCCCGCTGCCGGCCTGGGAGAAGACCCGTACCGCCAAGGGTGTCCTGCACCCCGACCACTACGGCGTCGAGCTGACCTGGCCGGAGCGCTGGGCCGCCCTGCGCAGCCGTATCGCCACCACCGGCATGCGCAACTCCCTGCTGCTGGCCATCGCGCCCACGGCCACCATCGCGTCCATCGCCGGCGTCTACGAGTGCATCGAGCCGCAGGTGTCCAACCTGTTCAAGCGCGAGACGCTGTCCGGCGAGTTCCTCCAGGTCAACTCCTACCTGGTCGACGAGCTGAAGGCGCTCGGCGTCTGGGACGCCCGGACCCGTGAGGCGCTGCGCGAATCGAACGGCTCGGTGCAGGACTTCGCCTGGATCCCGGCGGACGTACGGGCCCTGTACCGCACGGCGTGGGAGATCCCGCAGCGCGGACTGATCGACATGGCCGCCGACCGGACGCCGTTCCTGGACCAGTCGCAGTCCCTGAACCTCTTCCTGGAGACGCCGACCATCGGCAAGCTCTCCTCGATGTACGCGTACGCCTGGAAGCAGGGCCTGAAGACGACGTACTACCTGCGCTCACGCCCGGCGACCCGCATCGCCCGCGCCGCCCAGGGTCAGGCCGCCCAGCCCGAGAAGACCATCCCCGTCCAGCAGGTCGCCGAGCCCGACGCCGTCGCCTGCTCCCTGGAAAACCCCGAGTCCTGCGAGGCCTGCCAGTAATGACCGCCCGTAACGCCAATCTCCTCGACCCGGGCTTCGAGCTCACCCTGCGCCCCATGCGCTACCCGGACTTCTACGAGCGCTACCGGGACGCCATCAAGAACACCTGGACCGTCGAGGAGGTCGACCTCCACTCGGACGTCGCCGACCTCGCGAAGCTGTCCGAGGGCGAGCAGCACATGATCGGCCGGCTGGTCGCGTTCTTCGCGACGGGCGACTCGATCGTGGCGAACAACCTGGTGCTGACGCTGTACAAGCACATCAACTCACCCGAGGCGCGCCTGTACCTGAGCAGGCAGCTCTTCGAGGAGGCCGTGCACGTCCAGTTCTACCTGACGCTGCTGGACACCTACCTCCCCGACCCGGAGGACCGGGCGGCGGCCTTCGACGCCGTCGAGAACATCCCCTCGATCCGCGAGAAGGCCGAGTTCTGCTTCAAGTGGATCAACGAGGTCGAGAAGCTGGAGAGCCTGCAGACCAAGGCCGACCGGCGTCGCTTCCTGCTGAACCTGATCTGCTTCGCCGCGTGCATCGAGGGCCTGTTCTTCTACGGCGCCTTCGCGTACGTCTACTGGTTCCGCAGCCGGGGCCTGCTGCACGGCCTGGCCACCGGCACCAACTGGGTGTTCCGCGACGAGACGATGCACATGAGCTTCGCGTTCGACGTGGTCGACACGGTCCGCAAGGAGGAGCCGGAGCTCTTCGACGACGAGCTCCAGCAGCAGGTCACCGACATGCTGAGGGAGGCCGTCGAGGCCGAGCTCCAGTTCGGGCGCGACCTGTGCGGTGACGGCCTCCCGGGCATGAACACCGAGTCGATGCGGCAGTACCTGGAGTGTGTCGCCGACCAGCGTCTGACGCGGCTCGGCTTCGCTCCGGTGTACGGCTCCGAGAACCCCTTCTCCTTCATGGAGCTCCAGGGTGTTCAGGAGCTGACCAACTTCTTCGAGCGGCGTCCCTCGGCGTACCAGGTGGCGGTGGAGGGCACCGTCGACCTGGACGAGGACTTCTGAGCCTCTGCCTTGTCGCGTTCCTGGGCCTCCCTGATCTGACGGTCGATGCGCCGGTCGTGCACGATCCCGATCACTGACGGGAGGACCAGGAGGACGAACATGCCGAGCACGACGACCATGGCGAGCAGTGTCTGTGTCTGTTCCGTAGTCATGACAACACTGTCGCGCCGGACACTCCTTACGAACAGTGGCAGGACTGCCGCCAACCCTCGATTTACTGCCACTTTCGAGGCACACTGGCAGCATGCTGCTGTGCTTTCCGGGGGACAACCCCCGGACCCCCGGCCGAAGCCGACACCGACCAGCGCGGCAATGCGAGGTAGCCCATGCTCAGCAACGTCGCCGCCGTCCTCCTGGACGGTGTACATCTCTTTGAAATGGGCGTCGTCTGCGAGGTGTTCGGCATCGACCGCAGCGACGAGGGCCTGCCCACCTACGATTTCGCGGTCGTCTCGGCCGAGGGGCCGACCCTGGGCACCCATGTCGGCGGGCTCACCGTCTCGACGCCGTACGGCCTGGAACGGCTGGACGAGGCCGATCTGATCACCGTCCCGGCCGGCAGCGAGTACGTCACCCGCGACTATCCGCCCGAGCTGCTGAACGCCCTGGTCAGGGCCGTGGACCGGGGCGCGCGGGTGCTCAGCGTCTGCTCCGGCGCCTTCGTACTGGGCGCGGCGGGGCTGCTCGACGGGCGGCGGTGCAGCGTGCACTGGCGGCACGCGGAGGAACTGGCCCGGCGCCATCCGCGGGCGGTCGTCGAGCCCGATGTGCTCTACGTCGACGAGGGACCGGTGATCACCAGCGCCGGCACCGCCGCCGGCATCGACGCCTGTCTGCACATCGTGCGGCAGGAGCAGGGGCCCGAGGTCGCCAACAAGATCGCCCGGCGCATGGTGGTCCCGCCGCACCGGGACGGCGGACAGGCCCAGTACATCGAGCGCCCGCTGCCCCGCTCCCAGTGCGACACGGTCGGCGAGGTGCTGGCGTGGATGGAGCGGCACCTCGACGAGGAACTCACCGTCGAGCAGCTCGCCGAGCGGGCGCTCATGTCCCCGCGCACCTTCGCCCGTCGCTTCCAGCAGGAGACCGGCACCACTCCCTACCGCTGGATCCTGCGCCAACGTGTGCTGCTGGCGCAGGAGTTGCTGGAGGCGACGGACGAGACCGTGGACGCGATCGCCGGTCGAACGGGGTTCGGCACGGCGGCCGCACTGCGCCACCAGTTCGTACGGGCCCTGGGGACGACCCCGAACGCCTACCGAAGGACGTTCCAGGGACCGAGCGCCGCGTAGGCCGGTGCCGACGGCTAGTCCCTCGGCACCGGCCTCAGCAGCAGCCTGTTCGGGCGGAGTGTGATGCCGACGCGGGTCGCGTCCTGGGAACCCGGCACCTGCTCGAAGCGGTACTTCGTGGACAGCGCCGCCGTGATCAGCGACAGCTGCGCCATCGAGAAGTGGTCGCTCGGGCACTTGCGGTTGCCCACGCTGAACGGACTCATGGCGTATTTCGGCACGTCCTTGACGCGGTCCGGAAGCCAGCGGTCGGGGTCGAAGTCGAGGTTGTCCGCGTACGACTTCGCGTCCCGCTGGATGGCGTAGGGGCTGTAGATGATGTCGGCCCCGGCCGGAATGCGATAGCCACCAAGTGACGTATCGGTCACCGCCCGTCGCGTCAGAATCCAGACCGCAGGGCGCAAACGCATCGCCTCCACGACGACATTGTTCGTGTGCCTGAGGCTACGGACGTCCTGGAATGCCACGGGCCGCCCGCCGGTGACGGATTCGACCTCCGCACACACCTTGTCGGCGTGTTCCGGATGTTCCGCGAGCACATGCAGCAGCCACATGATGGTGGAGGCCACGGTTTCGCTGCCCGGGGTGACAATCGCGACGACCTGGTCGTGGATCTCCTGTTCCCCGATGGGGTCGCCATTCTCGTCCTTCGCCTCCAGCAATGCCGTCAGCAAATCGTCCGGCCTTTGACCAGATGCCCGGCGTTCGGCGACGATCTCGTCGACCAGGAGATGCAAATCGGCCAGGGCCCGGTTGAATTCGCGGTTGGCCGGGAGCGGCAGCTTGTACAGCGGCCCGAGCGGGATCACCATCCGCCGGTACATGCCCCGGAAGACGGTGGCGAGCGCGTTGCACAGCCGCTCGGCCCGCTCGTCCATGTAGTCGCCGCGCAGCAGACAGCGGGCGGCGATGCGCACCGCGATCCGGAAGGACTCGGAGGTGCAGTCGATGGTCTCGCCGGGCTTCCAGCGCTCGGTCAGCGCATGCGCCTCCTCCTCCATGATCGGCCCGTACGCGGGGATCGCGTCGAGCCGGAAGGCGGGCTGGATGGTGCGCCGCTGACGCCGGTGCCGGGGGCCGTTCGCCGTGGCCACGCCCTCCTTGCCGAGCAGGCCTTCCAGGGACTCCCACAGCGGCCCGTCGATCTTGAAGTCGGTGCTCAGCGCCAGGGCGCCGGTGAGGTCGGGCGTGGTGACGGCGTACACCGTCTTGGGACCGAGCCTGAGGCGTACGACGTCGCCGTGGTCCCGGAGCGCGGCCATGAAGGCCAGCGGATCTCGGGCCAGCTTCCAGCCGTGACCGAGAAGCGGAACGCCTCCGCCCGCGAGGGGCGGCTCACGCAGGTCCGAAGCCACACGGGGCCCGGCTTCGGGGCGGACGGACTCGACGGTCATTTCTCACCTGCCGTTTCGTTGTTGACGTACGGGGGCGTGGACCGGTCGTCCCAGCTGTCGACCATGTACCGGCCGGACTCGTGGTGGAACCAGTAGACGGAGCTGAACCAGTTGCGCATATTGCAGACGCAGGCGCGTACGGCGGCGCTGAGTTCCTTTCCCCACACCGTGCCGTCGGCCAGGGAGTCAGCGAACTCCAGAGCGTCCTGCTCGGCCACGAGGAAATCGGATATGCATTCCTCGACCCGTTGCCTGACGTCCGTCACCGCCTCTTCCAGGGTCAGCCCCCTGTCTTTGATGAGGCTGATTCCGAGATTATGGACCTCGTCGCCCGCGATTTCCTTGGGCAGTGAGCAGAGATCGTTGTACCAGGCGGCGAATTCCTGACTCAGCAACGCCGCCCGCCGATACGCCGAATGTTTCCGTACGGGGTCCGGAAGTTCCAGCCCCGCGGCCGGCTCCAGCAGATCGGTCCAGATCCAGTGCGCGAAGGTGAGCCGGCGCAGGGCGAGGTATTCCTCGACCGTGGGGATATACCCCTCGGTGCGGTTGCGGAATTCCCTGTCGTACGCCTCGATCACCGCGTGGAAGTGCCGGGCGAACCGTGTGTTCCAGGTGCGGGGCAGGAACGAGTACAGCCGCACCATGCTGTCCGCGAACCCCGCGACCAGCGCGTCCTCGTGGTGCAGATGGTCCTCGGGGGAGTCGAGCGCCGCGTGCAGCCGGAACCGCAGCCGCCGCCAGGCCGCCGGGCGGCGGTGGACGATGTCCCGGTCGTGCCGGTCGTCCCAGACGAAGAACCACGCGCTGTAGTCCGCAATCGCCTGGAGGACCTCCTCGGGGGCGCCAATGTAGTACCCCGCCATGAGGTCGGTGTAGCACAGACCGTCGGCATATTCCTCGACCTTGTCGGCCGGCATCAGCCGCTTTTCCAGCAGCCAGGTACGGGTCTTCTCCTGAAGCTGGGGCCAATACGGATGAAGTTGCCTGGGAAACGCTGATTCGATCACCGGGAGAGAGAGCGATGGTGGTACCGGGACCGCCGTCGGTGTCGATGTGGTGCTGTGTGAGAAAGCATGCACGAACAAACCCCTCTCAGCCGCCAGTTGTGTAGTTGTGCACGCCCCCTCCCGCTGTGCCGGGCGTGCGCCGTTGCGTATCCCCGCACTTCCATTCAGCACCACAACTGACCGATCTGGGAACGGATTTGCTTCATTCACTACCCCACGATGCCGAGAATCTCCCCCTATGTGACTGGATATGGATCACGAGTTGCCTGTATGGGATCGAACGTGCGACGGACATGCGAACGGCGCCCGGTCAGGGAGGTGAACCTGAACGGGCGCCGTGCGCACGGGGCCTGTGGGGCCTTTGAGAGGGCCTCAGTCGTTCGCGACCACGGGGTAGCGGGGCTCGTTCTCGGCCATCTGGCGGAGCGCGTCCTTGCGCTCCCGCTTGGAGAGACGGTCGATGTAGAGGTAGCCGTACAGGTGGTCGGTCTCGTGCTGCAAACACCGAGCGAAGTACCCGGTGCCGCGCACCCTGATCGGGTTGCCCTTCTCGTCCTGCCCGGTGACCTCGGCGTAGTCGGGGCGGGCCAGCGGCGCATATGCCGTCGGGACCGAGAGGCAGCCCTCGTTGCTGTCGTCCAGCCGGCGCTTGTCGGCGGGCAGCTCGACGACCTTCGGGTTGCACACGACACCGACGTGCCGCCTGCCCTCGTCGTCCATGCAGTCGTAGACGAAGACCTTCAGGTCGACACCGATCTGGTTGGCGGCGAGGCCGACGCCCTCGGCGGTGCGCTGCGAGGCGAACATGTCCGCCACGAGCTGGTCCAGCTCCGCGCCGAACTCGGTGACGTCCTTGCACTCCTTGTGCAGCACCGGATTCCCGACGACGGTGATCGGCCGCGAGGCGCCGCGCTCACGCCAGGCGTTCTCGCGCTCCTCCGTGTCCTCGGTGTCGACGACGAACCCCTCGTCGTCCACGGGGAGCACGCCCGCGTGCTGCTGCTCGGTGTCCTGCTGGGCCATGACCGACGTATGCCTTCCTGCACAAGAAAAGAGGGTGTGATGCTGATACAGGGTACGGGGAACGCGTCCCTGGAGGGCGCGGGACTGTGTCGATATGCGGCTCCGCCGCGGGGCGCGACCAGCCACGACGAAACCGCAGTCGGCAATGGTCTAACAGACCTCTTCGAGATCCCGCCAATCCCGAGAATCCGGACTGTCCGCAACCCACCCGTCCAACAACCCCCGCACCAAGGCGGCCGGCGCAGCCACCCCGCACTCCCGCTCCGGCACCCACAGCTGCCCGTCCGTCCGGTGCCCCAGGGGCCCGGGGTGACCCGGCTCACTGTGGTCGTGCGGGTCCAGATGCTCCCCGTCGCCCTCGTCCGACGGCATCCGCGACTCGGAGCACATCCGGCACAGCAGCCGCACGGACGACGACCAGTCCTCCGCGGCGAACCCGGCGTCCGCGGCCAGCTGCTCCAGCGCGTCCCGGTCGTCCTCGGTGGCGGCCTCCAGGAGGACCACCCAGGTGGGGACCGGCGAGGGCGCCCACAGCTCGATCTCGTCGAAGACGGGGTAGGCGTGCCCCGCCGACGTGGTCCGCTCCCCGTGGGGCACCCCGTCGTGCAGCACGACCTCGCCCCAGCGCCGCCCGGAGGACGGCAGCGGGATGGACAGCACCTCGATCCGGGCGGGGTCGAGCCGCCGCCCCCACACGACCTCGGCCTCCCCCTCCGGGGACAGCCGTACGGCCGCGCTGCCCAGGTCCATCCCGAGCGGTTCACCGGAGTCGGTCGCACCGCCGGGCACCCGCAGCCCGTACGCCTGCCAGGCCCGCCGGGCCAGCGGCCAGTCCTGGAGGGCGGTGGCCGCGATGCCGACGTTCCACCAGTCGGGCGCCCCGGTCTCCCGGTCCAGCAGGGCCACGGCGCGCAGTCCGGCCGCGCGGGCCTGCTCCCAGTCGTGCCGGAACTTGTGCAGCAGGGCGAGGTTGAACCAGGACTCCGAAAGCCAGGGCTCCAGATCGGCGGCGCGGGTCAGCAACGCGCCCGCGTCCTCGTACCGACCGTCGCCGATCAACGTGAACGCACGGTCGGTGGCCTGCCGCCAGGAGGCGGAGGGCCGGTGCCGTCCCTTGCCGAAGATCCTCACGATTCCCGCCTGCCAGTTCCGTGGAGTGGGCTGGCTAGTGCTCGCCCCCGGACACCCTCTCATTCGCATCCAACCACGTACGGCTGGAAGGGCGCTCATTACCCATGGGTTACCCAGCCACAGGGGGTGTAAGACAGTCTCTGGACAGCACCCGTGCGAGCGATCCCACCACCTCCGGCGCATAGTCCCCGGCGGTGCCCAGCCGCAGCTCCTCCAGCGCCCTCAGCGGGCCGCCGGGCCCGGTGTCGCGGGCCTTCTCCTCGTAGGCGTTCACCGCCCGCACGATCCGCGCGGCGACCGGCTGCTCCGGGCAGGGGTCGGCGAGCCGCTCCACGACCGTGGCCACCTGCGGGTTCACCCCGGTCTGCCGTACGACGGCCCCGCCCAGCAGCGCGATCCGCCGCTGTTCCTCGACCGGCAGCACGGCGGTGGCCCCATGCGGCACCGGATCGACCAGGCTGAGCTGCCCGATGTCGTGCATGAGGGCCGCGTACTCCAGCACGGTGAGTTCGGCCTCGGACAGGCCCAGGTCCCGCCCGACCTCGCGGCTGAGCGCGGCCACCCGCCTGGCGTGTCCGGCCGGCGTGTACCCGGCGATCTCGGTGGCCCGGGCGAGGGAGGCGATGGTCTGCCGGTAGGTCGCCCGGACGGCGGCGTACCGGCGCAGGGACATCTGGGTGAGCAGGAGGGGAAGCGAGAAGACGGGCAGTGCCCACAGCCCGGCCACGGCGACCGCGAGCGCCATCACCGCACCCGTCGCACAGACCGCCGACCCGATCCCGAGCGTCGCGCGCAGCTGGTCCCGCAGCAGCGGCCCGAACGGCCACCGGGTACGGGAGTGCGCCAGCGCGGCGGCCAGCAGGGCGTCGCACAGGGCGGTGAGGGCGAGGACGGCCAGCAGGAACAGGGCGTAGGCGGTGCCCCAGCCGTGGAACGTGCCCTGGTTGTACAGGGGTTGGAAGCAGACGGCCGCGAAGCCGACGGTGAGCACGCGCCGGGCGAGGTGGTCGAGGACGGGCCGGCCGCGCGCGATGTGCGGCACGCTGCCGAGGAGCGCGGCCGCGAGGACCACGCTGAGGACCTGTGTGACGCCGTGCCCGGTGGGGTGCCCGCCGTTCTCCCCCAGCAGGGCGTACGAGAGAGCGGCGGCGGCGCCGAGGGGCGCGGCCTCCCTGCCCTCCGCTCCCGACCAGCGGGTGAGCTCGCCGAGGGCGACGAGGATGCCGAAGGCGAGCGCCGTGCCGCGTTCGTCGAGGCCGCTCCCCAGGGTGTCGATCAGGCAGCCGACGGCGAGAAGGGCGGCGCAGGTGTGCACGAGGGTGAGCAGGAAGGGTGGTCTCGGGGCGCTCATCGGTGCGCCCCCGGGGCACTGGAGACGGGCGGGCGGGGCGGCGGCACGGACGTTTCGTCGGCGGTCACGGCGGGATGCCACCCCTGCTGGTCCACGGCTCTGACGAGGGCCGTGACCATCGCGGGGTCGAACTGCGAGCCCGCGCACTTCTCCAGTTCCCGCAGGGCGACGGGTACCGGCCGGGCCCTTGAGTACGACCGGTTCGACGTCATCGCGTCGAACGCGTCCGCGACCGCCACCACCCGAGCCGACTCCGGGATCTGGCTCCCCCTCAGCCCGTAGGGGTAGCCGCTCCCGTCGAGCCGCTCATGGTGGTGCAGTACGGCGGCCCGGGCCTCGCCGAGGAAGGAGATGCCCCGGACCATCTCGTGCCCGTACTCGGGATGCAGCTCGATCACGCGCCGTTCCTCGGGCGTGAGCGGTCCGTCCTTGCGCAGCAGCCGCGTGGGCACGCCCAGCTTGCCGACGTCGTGCAGGATCCCGGCGAAGCGGAGCACCTCGACGCGCTCGTCGGCCATGCCCAGCTCCCGCGCGATCATCATCGAGGCCTGGCCGACCCGCTCACTGTGGCCGCGGGTGTAGCCGTCCTTGATGTCGACGGCCTGGACCAGCGCCCGGATGGTCGCCTGGTGGGCCGCGCGTTCCCGGTGGTACTGGGCGAACACCCACCACGACACGCACATCGGCAGCAGCACCAGCAGCGCGGCGACCGGGCCGTAGGGACTGCGCCAGAGCACGGCCATCATCAGCCCGGCCAGACCGTGCACGGCGATCGGCGCGAGCGAGTGCGGGAACAGCCCTCGCCAGGCACGCCGTACCGGCACGCGCTCGGCCAGCGCGAGAATCCCGCCGTCCAGGACGGTCAGGACCAGGCAGAACGTCAGCGCCGCGGCTCCGGCGGGCGCGAGCGCGTACGGGAAGTCGGAGGCGAGGACGGCGTCGTGTCCGCCGAGCGCCTCGTGCACCCGGGCGGCCGCCCACACCGCGACCGCGGACTGGGCCGCCCGCCACAACCGGCGCAGCCGGCGCGGCCGTTGGCCCACGGGAGACAGCAGGGCTCCCGGTACGGGTACCAGCGCCGCCGCGGCCGGCGGCAGGAGGAAGGCCCCGGCGAGGAGCACGGGGTAGAAGCTGCCCGCGGGCCGCCACCTGGCGGCGATCCGCTCACCCCCGGCGTAGAGGCCGGCGAGCAGTGCCACCGCCCACCAGGGGGTGTCGGCGACCGTCAGCGGACGCAGGCAGAACAGGGCAGCGAGGGCGGCACAGACGACGTACACGCGCGCCCGTGCTGGTATCGCCTCCATGTGCTCCTCCCCGGCCAGGCCTTCCCGGCACGGGAGCCTAGGGCGGCCAAGGGGAGGTTCGCGGTGTTATGACCGGGGGATTAGCACGTTCGAGTGACGGCCGTCCGTACAGGACGCCCGTGTGCCGGACGCCTGGGGCTCAGGACTCCTGCGGCGTGGCGGTCACGTCATGGTCGGGCACGGCCTGGCCGGAGCGGATCAGGTCGAGCCGCCCGAGGACCTTGGCACGCAGGTCGGTCGGCACGTCGTCATGCCCGCAGCAGCGCTTGACCAGCTTCTTCACGGCCTCTTCGAGGCCGTACTTCTCCAGGCACGGCGAGCACTCCGTGAAGTGCTGCTTGAACTTGTCGCGGTCGACGTCCGGCATCTCACTGTCGAGGAACTCGTAGAGATGATCGAGTACCTCACTGCAGTCCGTCTCGTGCGGCTCTCCGCAGCTCATGAGCCCGAGCCTTTCGCTTCGTTCGACTCTCCGGCGCCGGCCGGGACCAGTCCGCGCTCGCGGGCGTAGTCCTCGAGCATGCCGCGCAGTTGACGGCGGCCCCGGTGCAGCCGGGACATCACCGTACCGATGGGTGTCCCCATGATGTCCGCGATCTCCTTGTACGCAAAGCCCTCGACATCGGCGAGGTAGACGGCGATGCGGAATTCCTCGGGGATCGCCTGGAGGGCTTCCTTCACGTCCGAGTCGGGCAGGTGGTCGAGCGCCTGCGACTCCGCGGAGCGCAAGCCCGTCGACATGTGCGACTCGGCGCGGGCGAGCTGCCAGTCCTCGATCTCCTCGGCCGCGGAGCGCTGGGGTTCACGCTGCTTCTTGCGGTACGAGTTGATGAAGGTGTTGGTGAGGATCCGGTACAGCCACGCCTTCAGGTTGGTGCCCTCACGGAACTGGTGGAAGGACGCGTACGCCTTGGCGTACGTCTCCTGCACCAGGTCCTCGGCGTCGGCCGGGTTGCGCGTCATGCGCAGGGCGGCCGAGTACATCTGGTCGAGGAATTCGAGCGCGTCCCGCTCGAAGCGCGCGCTGCGCTCGGCGGTCGTCTCCGCGGACGTGTCCACGCTCATGCCCTGGCCCTCGGGCTGCTCCGCCTGGCCGTTGTCGGTCCCTGCGTCGGTACCGGGAACCGGACCCACCTCCTCAAGATTCCGGGCAGCACCGAAACCGGTCCCGCCTGAATCGGAGGATAGACGACCTGCCGTGCCTGCCGCCCCTCGAATAGGAGCGGTCCTGGCCGCGTGCAGCACCGTCCAGTCCAGGTCAGTACGGCTGCTGCGGGCCGGGCAGAAGGTCGAACCCATGCGGCGGACTTCCTCTCCTACGACGTCTGCGCTGCTCGTTCAGCACCGCTGTCCGCCACAACAGAGGCCGGGGCCCCGACATTCCCGAGCCTTTACCCGAGTGACCCGCTCCACTTCACGACCGCGTCCGTGACGATCGCCACGGCCTCGTCCTGATCGAGGGGCGCCCTCTTGGGCACGGCGAACCCGTGATCGCCGTACGGCACCTCGGTCAGCTCGAAGTCCCCGGGCGGGAACTCCTCCGGTTTCCCGAAGGGATCGTTCCCGCCCTGTACGACGAGAGTCGGCACCCCGGAGCCGAGCAGCTCGTCGGCGCGGGACTTCTCGGGCCTGCCCGGCGGGTGGAGGGGGAAGCTCAGCGCGAGCACGGCGTGGGCGCCGAGTTCGACGGCCGTGCGGCAGGCGACCCGGGCCCCGGCGCTGCGCCCCCCGGAGATCACGGGCAGCCCGGGCTCGGCGAGCGCGGGCCAGATGGCGCGCCAGCCGACGTCGAGGGTTTTGGGGGCGGGTGCCAGCTTCTTGCCGGCGACGCGCCAGGGCTGTTCGACGCGGGCGACCGTCACTCCGTGTCCGGGCAGGACCTCGGCCAGCGCGCGCAGGTCCCTGGCCTCGATGCCGCCGCCCGCGCCGTGGCTCACGGCCAGCACGAGCCGGGGCCGCTTCGCCGGGTGCCAGGTGACGCGGGCGTCCCCCGCGTCCGTACCAATGATCTCTGTCGTCACATCTGTCCTGTCGGTCCTGTCGGTCCTGTCAGTCCCGTCGGTCACATCAGAAGAGTGTGCCCTCTTCGGGGCCCTCCAGCTCCTTCAGCAGCTCCGGGCCGTTGTTGCGGACGTTGCTGACCAGCGTGGGGACGGGGTAGGCGCGCATCAGGCCGGCCGGCGGCGGGTCGAGCAGTGTCCGCAGCTCCTCGGGGTCGGTGCGGGCCGGGTCGAGCCAGGCGTCCCAGCGCTCCGGGGTCAGCATCAGCGGCATCCGGGGGTGGATGTCGGCCAGCGTGTTCGGGCCCTCCGGCGGCGTCACCGCCAGCGGGGTTGTCTCCGCCTCCGTCGTGATGACGGAGCAGGTCACCCACCAGGCCCGAGGGTGCTCGTCCGGCAGGGTCCGGTCCCGCCAGAACTCGTACAGCCCCGCCATCGCGAACACGGATCCGTCGGCGGGCAGCACGAAGTACGGCTGCTTGCGCGGCCGTTTCCTCTTGCCCTCGACCTCCAGGTCCCGCTCCTGTGTGCCGGTGACCCACTCGTAGTAGCCGTCGGCGGGGATGATGCACCGCCGGGAGGTGAAGGCCCGCCGGTACGACGGCTTCTCGTGCACCGTCTCCGCGCGCGCGTTGATCATCTTGAAGGCGCTCTCGGGGGTCTTGGACCAGCTGGGCACCAGCCCCCACTTCAGCTTCCGCAGCTGTCGGACCGGCCGGGGGTCCGGTCCGTCCTTCAGGGGGCGGTCGAGGACGACGTGGACCTCCTTGGTGGGTGCCACGTTGTAGTCCGGCTCCAGGGTCTCCTCGGGCTCCCACTTCTCGATCTCGAAGATCCCTGCCAGGTCCTCGGGCGCACGACTCGCCGCATACCGTCCGCACATCTGATAACCACCCCTCCGACCTGCGAAAACGCTGGATCCTGCCGCCTCAGTCAGCACCGATTCGGGCAGGCCGTCACTGAGCGCGGTCGCGGCGGACCAGTCTCGCAGGTCGGGTGCCGGCCGGCCGTGCCCAGGGGCTCCGCGTTCGCCGTCAGGAACGATCGTGGCCACGTCGACGTCTGAGATAGCACCCGCACGTACGTGCCACACTGCCAGACTCCATCCGCCCACAGGGAGCCGTCGCCTTACATGGACAGCACCGCATCCGCCTCGCTCGCCGCCCTCTGGGACGAGGTCTCCGGTACTCAGCCCGACCCCGATCTGTGGGTCGTGGTCGCCACCCTGGTCGTCGCGCTCGCCGTCGTCGTCCCGCACGTCCTGTGGCGTGTCTCGCGCAACGCCATCACCATCGCCCACGAGGGCGGGCACGGTCTGGTGGCGCTGCTGACCGGCCGGACGCTGACCGGCATACGCCTGCACTCCGACACCAGCGGCCTCACCGTCAGCCGCGGCAAGCCGCACGGCATCGGCATGATCCTCACCGCGGCCGCGGGCTACACGGCACCCCCGCTCCTGGGTCTCGGTGGCGCCGCGCTGCTGTCCGCCGGCCGGATCACCCTGCTGCTGTGGCTGGCGACGGCCCTGCTGGTGGCGATGCTGGTGATGATCCGGAACGCGTACGGGGCACTGACGGTGTTCGTGGCAGGCGGCACCTTCGTGCTGGTGAGCTGGCTGGCCGGCCCACAGGTGCAGGCGGCGTTCGCGTATGTGGTGGTGTGGTTCCTGCTGCTGGGCGGTGTGCGCCCGGCGTTCGAGCTGCAGGCGAAGAGGGCGCGGGGCGGAGCGGGCGACTCGGACGCGGACCAGCTGTCGCGGCTGACGCATGTGCCGGCGGGGTTGTGGTTCTTCCTGTTCCACGCGGTGTCGCTGTGCTCGCTGATAGGCGGCGGACGGTGGCTTCTGGAGGTGTGACGCGGCCCGAAGGGGCGTGGTCACAGAGGTGTGGCCGGGTCGGCGTCCGGCTCCGCGGCGGGGGCGCGACCAGCCACAACGGACCCCCGGACGACGGACGGCCGGCGGACCCCCCTCCTTATAGAGTGGGCCCCATGGCCCCGAACGACGCACAAACCGCCCTCTGGCCCGCCCCGCACGCGAGCGGAGCCGTCGACGCGACGGTCCACGTGCCCGGGTCCAAGTCGGTCACCAACCGCGCTCTCGTCCTCGCCGCCCTGGCGAGCGAGCCCGGCTGGCTGCGCCGCCCCCTGCGCTCCCGCGACACCCTGCTGATGGCCGGCGCGCTGCGGGCGATGGGCGTAGGCATCGAGGAGGGCGTCGGCCCCGAGGGCACCGGCGAGGCGTGGCGTGTCCTTCCCGCGGGCCTGCGGGGCCCGACCACGGTGGACGTCGGCAACGCGGGCACGGTGATGCGCTTTCTGCCGCCGGTCGCCGCGCTGGCCGACGGACCCATCCGTTTCGACGGCGACCCCAGGTCGTACGAGCGCCCCCTGAACGGCGTGATCGACGCCCTGCGCGTCCTCGGCGCCCGGATCGACGACGACGGCCGGGGCGCGCTGCCGCTGACGGTGCACGGCGGGGGCGCTCTGGACGGCGGGCCGGTGGAGATCGACGCCTCCTCGTCGTCCCAGTTCGTGTCGGCGCTGCTGCTGTCCGGCCCGCGCTTCAACCAGGGCGTGGAGGTCCGGCACATCGGCTCCGCGCTCCCCTCGATGCCGCACATCCGCATGACCGTGGACATGCTGCGCGCGGTCGGCGCCCAGGTGGACACCCCGGAGTCGGGCGGCGAGCCGAACGTCTGGCGGGTCACGCCGGGGGCCCTGCTCGGCCGTGACCTCACCATCGAGCCGGACCTCTCCAACGCCCAGCCGTTCCTGGCGGCCGCGCTGGTGACCGGCGGCAAGGTCCTGGTCCCGGACTGGCCGAGCCGCACCACCCAGCCCGGCGACCGGCTGCGCGAGATCTTCACCGAGATGGGCGGTTCCTGCGAACTCACCGAGTACGGGCTCGTGTTCACCGGTTCGGGTGCGATCCACGGCATCGACGTGGACCTGAGCGAGGTCGGCGAACTCACCCCGGGCATCGCCGCGGTCGCCGCCCTGGCCGACTCCCCCTCCACGCTCCGCGGCGTCGCGCACCTGCGTCTGCACGAGACCGACCGTCTGGCCGCGCTGACCAAGGAGATCAACGAACTCGGCGGCGACGTCACCGAGACCGCCGACGGCCTGCACATCCGCCCGCGCCGACTGCACGGCGGCGTCTTCCACACCTACGAGGACCACCGCATGGCGACGGCCGGCGCGATCATCGGCCTCGCGGTCGAGGGCGTGAGGATCGAGAACGTGGCGACGACGGCGAAGACCCTGCCGGACTTCCCCGAACTGTGGACCGGGATGCTCGGGGCGTAGGGACTCAACGCCATGCGCCGCTACGGCAAGCACACCGACGAGGACGACATCCGTACCCGCCCGGGCCGTCGCAACACCCGGCCCCGTACGAACATCCGGCCCAAGCACGAGGACGCCGCCGAGGGCATGGTCCTCACCGTCGACCGGGGCCGGCTGACCTGCCTCGTCGAGGACCGGGTCGTGCTGGCGATGAAGGCCCGCGAGCTCGGCCGCAAGGCAGCGGTGGTCGGTGACCGGGTGGCGCTGGTCGGCGATCTGTCCGGCAAGAAGGACACGCTCGCACGGATCGTGCGGATCGAGGAGCGGACGTCGCTGCTGCGCCGTACCGCGGACGACGACGATCCCTTTGAGCGCGTGGTCGTGGCGAACGCCGACCAACTCGCCATCGTCACCGCCCTCGCCGACCCCGAGCCGCGCCCCCGGCTGATCGACCGCTGTCTGGTGGCGGCGTTCGACGGCGGCCTGGAACCCCTGCTGGTGATGACGAAGTCGGACCTGGCTCCGCCGGACAAACTCCTTGAGCTGTACGGGGCGTTGGACATCCCGTACGTCGTCACCAGCCGGGAGGAGCTGACGGCCGGGGGCGCGGCGGACCGGGTGCGGGAGCAACTGGAGGGCCGGGTCACGGCGTTCGTCGGTCACTCCGGTGTGGGCAAGACGACGCTGGTGAACGCGCTGGTGCCGCAGGAACGCAGGCGCAGTACGGGCCATGTGAACGCGGTGACGGGCCGCGGGCGGCACACGACGACGTCGGCGCTGGCGCTGCCGTTGGCGGGGCCGGGCGGCTGGGTGATCGACACCCCCGGCGTCCGCTCGTTCGGGCTGGCTCATATCGACCCGTCCCGGGTGATCCACGCGTTCCCCGACCTGGAACCGGGAACCGAAGGCTGTCCCCGTGCGTGCAGTCATGACGAACCGGACTGCGCGCTGGACGACTGGGTGACGGAGGGCCACGCGGATCCCGCGCGGCTGTACTCGCTGCGGCGGCTGCTGGCGACGCGGGAGCGCACGGAAGGCGACTGAGGAAAGGGATCGGAAGGGGGATTGACCTCCGCGTTGTTTGTCCCCCGGTGAGACCGGTAAGGGCATAATCGCACCGAGCCGAATCCAAGCCCGACCAAAGCCAGACGAACCCGATGAAGCGGTCACAGAACGCAGGGATACGGGAGGACAGCACATGGCGTGGCTGCTGGTCATCGTGGCGGGGCTGCTCGAAACCGGCTTCGCCGTCTGCCTGAAACTGTCGCACGGCTTCAGCCGGCTCTGGCCCACGGTCGCCTTCTGCGTCTTCGCCCTCGGCAGTTTCGGACTCCTGACGCTGTCGCTGAAGAAGCTGGATGTGGGGCCGGCGTACGCGGTGTGGACGGGGATCGGGGCGGCGGGCACGGCGATCTACGGGATGATCTTCCTCGGGGACATCGTGTCGACGTTGAAGATCGTGTCGGTCAGTCTGGTGATCGTGGGGGTCGTCGGCCTTCAGCTGTCGGGCTCGGCACACTGAGCCCACGGTCCCGCCTAGGGGAAGTCAGCCCGCCAACTGCCGGTGCAGCGCGCTGCGTACGAGGTCGGCCACGCCGCCTTCACCGGGTGGGGCGGCGACGCAGGACAGGGCCAGCCTGACGACGAGTTCGCAGGATCGGGCGAGGTCGGCGAGGTCGGACTTGTTGATTCCAGGGGCGGGTCCGGGGCTGGAGATGACCACTACGGCCCTGTCGCGCACGATGGCCACGAAGTCACCCGGGGACGGGAGCGGCCCGTCGGCCCGTCGTTGCGCCGGTACGGCCGAGGTGGACGGCACCGCCGACAGCGTCGGCGAGGGCAGGCGCTCGCTCCAGCAGCCGGTGAGCATGGCCCGGACCAGGGCGTTGTCCCGGGCGAGTGCGGCGGTCCACTCCGCGGTGGCGGTGAGGCGTTCCCGGGCGTCGCTGTGGGTGGCGAGGGCGCGTTCGACGCCGGCGAGGTAGCCGTCGGCCTCCCTGCGCACGAGCGCGCGGGCGAGCCCTTCCTTGCTCCCGAACTCGTTGTACAACGTCTGCCGGGACACTCCGGCCGCGGCGGCCACGTCCACCATCCGCACGGCGGACCACGGCCGACGCGCCAGCGCCGTGTAAGCGGCGTCCAGCAGGGATTCCCGCGCTGCCGGCATCATCGCCTCCCTGGGACGAGCGGCTCTGCGCCCAGATTTGACGCGCACAGGGGCACTGTCAAGGGTTCGCGAAGGCACGCGGGGGCGCGCGTCGACGCCTGCGCCGACCGGCCGCGTGGGCGGGGGTCAGGGAGCGGATCCCCTTGGCGGGGCCGGGAGAAGGCGGCGGAACTTGATCCGCCGGCCCCTGTAGCCCCACCCCGACCACGACAGATACCGTTCGTTCCATGCCGGACTACCTCGACGACCTCCGCCTCGCCCACGTCCTCGCGGACAACGCCGACGCGGCCACCATGGACCGCTTCAAGGCACTCGACCTCAAGGTCGAGACCAAGCCGGACATGACCCCGGTGAGCGAGGCCGACAAGGCCGCCGAGGAGCTGATCCGCGGACAGCTCCAGCGGGCCCGCCCGAGAGACGCGATCCTCGGCGAGGAGTACGGCATCGAGGGCAGCGGCCCCCGCCGCTGGGTGATCGACCCGATCGACGGCACCAAGAACTACGTACGCGGCGTCCCGGTCTGGGCCACTCTCATCTCCCTGATGGAGGCGGGCGAGGGCGGTTTTCAGCCGGTCGTCGGCGTCGTCTCCGCCCCCGCCCTCGGACGCCGCTGGTGGGCGGCCAAGGGTCACGGCGCCTTCACCGGCCGTAGCCTCGCGTCCGCGACCCGGCTGCAGGTCTCCCGCGTCTCGAAGCTGACGGACGCCTCGTTCGCGTACTCCTCGCTCAGCGGCTGGGAGGAGCAGGGCCGGCTCGACGGCTTCCTCGACCTCACGCGCGAGGTGTGGCGCACCCGCGCGTACGGCGACTTCTGGCCGTACATGATGGTCGCCGAGGGGGCGGTGGACATCTGCGCCGAGCCCGAGCTGTCCCTGTGGGACATGGCGGCCACAGCGATCGTCGTGACGGAGTCCGGCGGCACCTTCACCGGCCTCGACGGCCGCCCCGGCCCGCACAGCGGCAACGCCGCCGCCTCGAACGGCCTGCTGCACGACGAGTTGCTCGGGTACCTCAACGAGCGCTACTGAGCGCCCCCTTGTTGACCCCCTCTTTACCTGTCACTCTGAAGGTCCCCCCACTTGTGAACTTGTGCACCGTTCAATAGGCGCCTCCGGCGTCGGGCATGAACAGCGGTGCTGGGGGCACTTCAGGAGGTGGCTCCATCCATGCTCGTACGTGACGCCATGAGCACCGTGGTCCTCACCATCGGCCCCACCCACACCCTTCGCCAGGCTGCCGCGCTGATGTCCGCCCGCCGGATCGGCGCGGCCGTGGTGCACGACCCCGATGCCGGCGGTATCGGCATCCTCACCGAACGCGACATCCTCAACTCCGTCGGCCTCGGACAGAACCCGGACCACGAACACGCCCACGACCACACCACCAACGACGTCGTGTTCGCCGCCCCGTCATGGACCCTGGAGGAGGCGGCCCGCGCCATGGCGCACGGCGGCTTCCGGCATCTGATCGTGCTGGATCACGACGAGCCGGTGGGCATCGTCTCGGTCCGCGACATCATCCGCTGCTGGGCCCCTGTACGGCAGCACGTGCCGGCCTAGGAAGCGGCCCGGGCGACGGCACGTGAACCGGGCCGGGCTCCCGAGGGAACCCGGCCCGTCCGCCACGGCAAGCGGTCCAGTGCTGGTTGCCCCGACCACTCCTACTCCATGACCAAAATCGATCTTGATCCTATACTGGACTTCATCCAAGTTAAGTTAAGATCCAAAGTCACATTCATTCGGAACCTGGTCCGCCTGCTGTTAAGGTGTTCTGCATGAGTGACCTTCTGGAACGGCTGCGCGGACGCGGATGGCGGATGACCGCGCAGCGGCGCGTCGTGGCCGAGGTCCTCGCCGGCGATCACGTCCATCTGACGGCCGACGAGGTGCACGCCCGGGCCGTCGCCAAGCTGCCCGAGATCTCCCGCGCGACCGTGTACAACACGCTGGGTGAGCTGGTCACGCTCGGCGAGGTGCTGGAGGTCTCCACCGACAAGCGAGCCAAGCGGTACGACCCGAACGCCCACCGGCCCCACCACCACCTGGTCTGCGCCCGCTGCGGCGCGATCCGGGACGTCCACCCGACGGGCAACCCGATGGCCGACCTCCCCGACACCGAGCGCTTCGGCTTCACGGTCTCGGACGTCGAGGTGACGTATCGCGGCGTCTGCCCCAACTGCGCGAAGGCCTAGCGCCACCCTCTTTCGGCCCCGGCACCGGTGAGTGCCGGGGCTTTGTGCTGCCCGCGTGCGGGCGGGGTTCCCGAATCTGACGGTCCGTCATATGGTCGACGGCACCCACACGTCCGTTCCGCACTCCGCGAGGAGACCGAAGTGGGAGAGCCGTACCCCAAACTGAGAGCGACCGACCTGACGCGTACCTTCGGCCGAACCCCCCACGCAGTCCACGCCCTCGGCCCCCTCGACCTGACCGTCGCCCCCGGCGAGTTCGTCTGCGTCGTCGGCCCTTCCGGCTGCGGCAAGTCCACGCTGCTGCGTATCGCCGCGGGCCTGCTCCGCCCGAGCACGGGCACGCTGGAGATCCGCACGTCGAGCGCGCGCCCGGCGGCCATGATCTTCCAGGACTACGGCATCTACGACTGGAAGACGGTCCGCGCGAACGTCCGCTTCGGCCTGGACATCCAGCGCGTCCCCCGCCGCGAGGCGAACGCCCGCGCCGACGACTGGCTGGCCCGCATGGGCCTGTCGGACTTCGCGGACGCCTACCCGGCCGCCCTCTCCGGCGGCATGCGCCAGCGCGTGGCGATCGCCCGGGCACTGGCGGTCGAGCCCGAACTGCTGCTGATGGACGAGCCGTTCGCCGCGCTCGACGCCCAGCTCCGCACGATCCTCCAGGACGAGCTCCTGGAGCTCACCCAGACCCTGAGGACGACCACGCTCTTCATCACCCACAGCCTGGAGGAGGCGATCGTCCTCGGAGACCGGGTGCTGGTCATGTCCGCCCGCCCGGGCCGGATCATCGCCGGGCACCGCCCGCCCTTCCCGCGCCCGCGCACCGGCGACATCCGCGCCACACCGGAGTTCACGGCACTGAGGAGCGAACTGTGGGATCTGCTGCGGAAGGAGGCGGTACCGGCATGACGACCCTCACCAAGCCGCCCGCCGGGTCCGTCCTGGTCCGCCGTCCGGGCCCGCGGGAGCTCCACCCCGCCCGCACGCACCGCCGCAGGCGCGCCCTGGAGCTGTCGCTGGCGGTCGCCGTGCCGCTCTGCCTCGTCCTCCTGTGGCAGCTGGCCGCGGCCCAGGCCTGGATCGACGACCGCGTGTACCCGGCCCCGTCCACGATCCTCGCCGACGGCTGGGACCGGGCCGCGGCCGGCGACCTGTGGCCGGACGTGTGGGCCACGCTGCAGCGCGTCCTGGCGGGATACGCGGCCGGCACGGCGGCCGGCTACGCCCTGGGCCTGCTGATGGGTTCCCTGTCCCTGGTGCGCGCGGCACTGGAGCCGCTGCTGGACGCGCTGTACGTCGTACCGAAACTGGCCCTGCTGCCGATCTTCCTGAACATGTTCGGCCTGGGCGAGGGCCCACAGGTGGCCCTGGTGGCGGCGACGGTGTTCTTCTTCGTCTGGATCTCCACCATGTCCGCGGTCATGTCCGTCCCCGTCGGCCACCGCGACGCGGGCCAGGTCTTCGGCGCCTCGCGGTGGCAGATGTTCCGCCACGTCCTGCTGCCCGCATCCCTCCCCGCCGTCCTGGTGGGCGCACGGATCGCGGCGGGCGTGGCGGTCCTGGTCATCGTCGCGTCGGAGCAGATCGCCGCGACCGACGGCCTGGGCCATCTGATCTTCGACTCACGCGCGCTCTTCCAGAACGACGTGATGTTCGTCGGCATCGTCTGCGTCGCGATCCTGGGGGTGCTCTTCTCCGAACTGATCCGCTTCGCCGGGCGCCTGCTCACCCCGTGGGCACCCAGGGACCGAGGAAGGGGCCAGTCATGACCAGGAGGACGCACGCGTACGGCGTGGTCGTCGCCGTCGGAGCACTGCTGGCGTCGGCCGCGTGCTCGTCGCCGTACGAGCCGGACTCCTCGTCGAAGGCGGCCGCCGGGCAACGCACCGTCCGCCCGGTGGAGGGCTGCGGCGCGAAGTCCTGGACGGACCCGAAGGACCTCTCCCCGAACCGCGCACCGGCCCGCTGCCTCCCCGGAGCCCCTCCCCCGCAGCCGCAGTCCGAGCCCCGCGAGCTGACGATCGCGACGGGAACACTGAGCGCCGAATACGTGGCACCGCTGCAAGTGGCGCTCGACAAGGGCGAGTTCGAGAAGGAGGGCCTGGACGTCGAACTGAAGGTCCTGCCCACCCCGGACGCACTGCCCCTGCTGGCCAAGGGGGACATCGACGCCCTGTGGGCGGCCCCGGAAGCCGCGGTCATGAACGGCGTCAAGGGCGGCTTCGACATCAAGTGGGTCGCGGGGAACTTCTCACCCGACCCCAGGTCGAAGAGCGGCCTGTGGGCGCGTCTGAAGGCGGGCGAGAGCGCGAGCCGCGTCGCCATGGCCGGCCGCAGGCTGGGCACGATGATCGGCAAGGGCTCGGTCATCGCGTATCCCATGGAGCGGGCACTGGAGCAGCACGGCGGCGGCCTGGCCGACATCCAGTACCAGCAACTCGGCTCGGCCGACGTCCTCACCGCCCTCCAGAACGGCGGCGTCGACTCCGCCTGGCTCCTGGACCCGGTCTGGCGCAAGGTGGACGGCAAGCGGGGCTACGCCTTCCTGGGCGGTCAGCCCCAGGGCGAACCGCTGGGCGGCATGCTGTACGGCCGCACCCTGCTCCAGGACGACCTGGACGCGGGCGTGGCACTCCTCAGGGCCTACCTCCGCACGGTGAACACGTACTTCGCGTCGGACTACAAGCAGGATGCGACCTTCGTCACCTACCTGGCGAAGCTCCTGAAGTCGGAGGAGACCGTCCTCAGGTCCACTCCGCCGCTGCGCATGGACTGGGAGATCCGCTCCGGCACGACGACCCGGCTCCAGTCGGCCTACGACGCCCAGGGCGCGGCCGAGGGAAGCCCCCTCCCGGAGTCACGGACCGTGAACCGCGCGCTGTACGAGGAGGCGGTGGGTCACGCACCCTGACGCCACCGCTTCCGGCAAAACACCTAGGGCCGGAACCCTTACGGATTCCGGCCCTAGGCCTTCAGTAGCGGGGACAGGATTTGAACCTGCGACCTCTGGGTTATGAGCCCAGCGAGCTACCGAGCTGCTCCACCCCGCGTCGATGAACGCAACATTACGTCAGCCGTGCCGACAGAGGCAAATCGCGTTCCTTTCACCCCGCCCGGCATTCGAGGACGAGCCATTGCCGTCCCGATCGCCTACCCACCGCACGGGGCTTGGCGCCGACCTAGGCACCTCCAGCCCGCCCGGCGTTCGAAAACGAGCCATTGCCGTCCCGATCCCCCACCCACCCGCACAGGGCTTGGCGCCGACCCAGGCACCTCCAGCCCGTCCGGCGTTTGAGGACGAGGCCGCAGGCCGATAGCGGGGGTCCAGGGGGCGGCAGCCCCTTGGCCGGGTCGAAGGGGCGGAGCCCCTTCAAGGGATGGGAAGGGTAGGGGCGGCGGGGGCGAGGCACCCCGACGGCAACGGCAGTACCGGCCCCCACCAACGCACCTCACCGCAACAACGCCACCCAAGCCCAGCGCAGCGTCACGCCGAGAGCTCCTCCCGCAGAGCATCCCGCAACCGCGCCGCCCGCCGCGCGACCTCGGCCGGCCCCAGCGCCACCGCCCGGTCGGCCCACCGCTGCCCCTCCGCCAGCTCACCGCGACGCGCGTAGACCAGGGCGAGCCGCAACGCCGACCGCCCGTGACCGGCGTCAGCCGCCCGCGTCCACCACACCGCGGCCTCCGGCTCACTCCCCTCCCGGGCCAGCAGCAGCCCCAGATTGAAGGCGCCGTTCCGCGACCCGGCCTCCGCGGCCTCCCGGTACCACCGAGCCGCCTCCACCACGTCACCCCGGGCCGCGGCCAGCATCCCCACCCGGACCTGCGCCCGCCGGTGCCCCTGGGACGCGGCCCGCTCGTACCACTCCTCGCACTCGGTCTTCTCGTGCACCGTCTCCCCGAGCTCGTGCGCGGGCTCCGGCGGCCGACGAGCGTCCAGCACGGTCGCCAGCCGATACGCGGCCTCCCCGCTGCCGGCCCCGGCCGCACGCCGCAGATGCCGCTCGGCGGCGTGCTCGTCCCCGTCCCGCAGCCGCGCGATCCCGACCTGCAGCGCCGCCTCCGTGTGCCCGGCGGCGGCGGCCCGCTCGTACCAGCGCAGCGCGGCCCGCTCCTCGCCCCGCCCGGCGTGCAGGATCCCCAGGTTGAAGGCGGCGTCCACGCTCCCGGCCTCGGCGGCCTTGGAGAACCACGGCTCGGCACCCGTCGTGTCCCCGCCCTGAAGCAGCAGGATCGCCAGCGCGTTCGCCGCCTCGCGGTGACCGGCGTACGCCGCCCGCCGGTACCACTGCTCGGCCTGAGCGATGCGGCCCTGCTCGGCGCAGAGCAGCCCGAGGTTGTACGCGCCGTTCACATCACCGGCGTCCATCGCGGCCCGGTACCACCGCTCGGCGGTCTGCGTCTGACCGCGCTCGGCGTGCAGCGCGCCCAGCGCGTTCGCCGCGTTGCCGTCGCCGTCCTGCGCGGCCCGCAGCCACCACACGGCGGCACTCTCGGTGTCTCCGGCGTCCCGCAGCAGGAACCCGAGCGCACAGGCGGCCCGCGCCTCCCCGTCCTTGGCGGACGTGAGGTACCAACGCCCCGCCTCCTTGAGCTCCCCGCGCTTCTCCAGGATCGCCCCGAGGTGCAGCGCGGCCCTGCGGTGCCCGCGCGCGGCAGCCTGCCGGTACCACTGCTCGGCCTCGTCCAGCAGCGCCTCGTCCGATGCGACACAGTTGTCGGGTCCGTCCTCGCCCGCGCGCACCGCCTGCCGGTCGAGCGCACGCGCCAGGCGGTACGCCGCCTCCCTGTGCCCGCGCTCGGCCGCGGACCGCATCCACCGCTCGGCCCCGTCGTCGCTGCGGTGCTCCAGCAGATCGGCGAGCGCGTACGCGCCCAGCGCGTGTCCCTGCTCGGCGGACTGCCGCAGCCAGTACTCGGCGGCCGGCTCGTCGCCGCGCTCGCGGTGATGCCTGCCCAGCGCGTGTGCGGCCGCGGCCGACCCCGCGACGGCGGCGATCCGCCACCATCCGGCGGCCTCGTCGGCGTATCCGCGCTGGTGGAGCAGGACTCCGAGGTTGTTGGCGGCGGCCCGGTCCCCCGCGGCGGTGGCGGCACGCAGATGGGACTCGGCGCCGTCGAGGTCACCGCGGCGCAGCAGCATCGCGCCGAGGACGCTCATCGCCTCGACGTCACCGGCCTCGGCGGCGAGCAGCTGCCGTGCCTCCTCGGCGGCCTCCCCGGCCTCCCCGGTCTCGTCCGGGTCCGTCGGCCGGTCGAGGGCAAGGTCTCCCTCCGGCCGCACCAAATCGCCCGTCGGCTGCACAAAGTCGGCAGGCTGCACAAACCGCCCTGTCTCCAACAGAGTTGCCTTGTCCCCCATAACGTCCATCGTCGCACCACCTGCAACCTGGGTACACCTGGTATACCGCAGCCAGTGAGGTCACTTCAGCGTTTTGTCGACATGCCCACAGAGAGACAAGTCAAACACAGTTCTCCCAACTCCCCACGGCGGCACGACCGTCCTGCTCCCCGGCACATGCGTTCGCACACCACAAAGGCCCGGATCCTCTGGAGGATCCGGGCCTTTGCTGTCGAACGAAATGTTCGCCGACTTCAGTAGCGGGGACAGGATTTGAACCTGCGACCTCTGGGTTATGAGCCCAGCGAGCTACCGAGCTGCTCCACCCCGCGCCGTTGCTCAGCAACCGTATCACGGCGCGGGGTGGGCTATTCGATCAACCGCCGTCCCTAACCGCTGGTGGGACTGCCGGACGGGCTCGGACTCGAACTCGGGCTCGCGCCGCCGCCACTGTCGCCGCCGCCCTCGCCGCCGGTCTTGTCCGCCTGGGCCTGCGCGTCCTCGGCCCGCTTCAGCGCGTCCTCGAGGTCCTCCTGCGCCCGGCCGTACGCCTCCCAGTCGCCCTTCTTCAGGGCTTCCTGGCCGGCTTCGAAGGCCTTCTGGGCGTCGTTGAGCGCGTCTTGGACGTTGGGGTTGCTGGACGTCGGCGGAGGCGTCGTACCGCCGCCGTCCTCATCGCCCTCGTCCGGTGGCTCGGTGGTCGGGCCCTCCGCTCCGAAGACCTTGTTGAGGGCCTCGCCCAGCGTGTCCTCGAAGGCGGTGGTACCTCCGTAGGAGACCAGTACCTTCCGCAGCAGCGGGTACTTGAGTCCGCCACCGCGTACGTAGACCGGCTCCACATAGAGCAGGCCGCCGTCCAGTGGGACCGCCAGCAGGTTGCCGTACTCGACCTCCGAGTCGCCGCCTCTCAGCAGCCTGATGGTCTCGGCGATGTTCTGTTCGGAGTTGAACTGGCTCTGGACCTGGCTGGGTCCGTTGACCGTGGTGTTGGTCGGCAGTTTCAGCACTCTGATCTTGCCGTAGTCGCTGGTGCCCGCTTCGGCGTCGACGGCCATGAACGCGCTGAGGTTGTCCCGGCCGTTCGGCGTGAACGTCGTCGTCAGCGAGAACGCCTGCGCCGCCTGGTCGGGCATCTTCATGCTCAGGTAGTACGGCGGCACCGCGCTGCCCGACTTGTTGGTCGGGTCGTCCGGCACCTGCCAGACCTCACTGCCGCTGAGGAACGTCGTCGCGTCCTTCACGTGGTAGCGGGTGAGCAGCTCGCGTTGGACCTTGAACAGGTCCTGGGGGTAGCGCAGATGCGCCATCAGGTCCTTGGAGATCGCGCTCTTCGACTCCACCGTGCCCGGGAACGCCTTCATCCAGGTCTTCAGGACCGGGTCCTTGGTGTCCCACTGGTAGAGCTTGACCTCGCCGGTGTAGGCGTCGACGGTCGCCTTCACCGAGTTGCGGATGTAGTTGACCTGGTTCTGCTGGGCCACCACCGCACGGTTGTCGTTGGTGGCGGTCAGCGAGTCGGCCGTGGTGTCACCGAGAGTCGTGCGCGAGGAGTACGGGTAGCCGTTCGTCGTCGTGTACGCGTCCACGATCCACTGGATGCGGTGGTTCACCACCGCCGGGTAGGCGTCACCGTCGATGGTCAGCCACGGGGCGACCGCCTCGACGCGTTCCTTGGGCGTGCGGTTGTACAGGATGCGCGAGCCGTCGCCGATCGCACCGGAGTACAGGATCTGCGGCTCGCCGAACGCCACCGCGTACGCGGCCCGGTTCACCGGGTTGGAGAGACTGACCCCGCTGTCGGCCTTGTAGCTGTAGGTCTTCTCACCGCTGTCGTCGGAGTAGTCGATCTCCTTCTGGGGACCGCCGACGATCGAGTACATGGTGGTCTTCTCGCCGTAGTAGACCCGCTGCTCGTACGTCCCGAGGTCGCCCTTGGACGGCAGGTCGGACTCGGTGAAGTCCGGTCGGCCCTGGGAGTCGGCGTTGGTGCCCTCGGCGGCGACCACGCCGTAGCCGTGGGTGTACCGGAAGTGGTCGTTGATCCAGTTCCGCTTCGGAATGCCGTTGAGATTGATCTCACGCAGACCGATGACGGTGTCCTGGTCCTTGCCGTCCTTGGCGTACCGGTCGACATCCAGGTTGGTCGGGAACGCGTAGTAGTTCCTGATCTGCTGAAGCTGCTGGAACGTCGGCGAGACGATGTTCGGGTCCAGGATGCGGATGCTCGCCGTGGCGTCGACGTCGTCGCGCAGCTGGGTCTTGTCCTCGGTCTTGCTCGTGCCCGGGTACTCGGTGACCTTGGTGCCGTCGATGCCGTAGGCCTCGCGCGTCGCCTTGAGGTTCTTGTCGACGTACGGCGCTTCCTTGGCCTGCTCGTTGGGCTGGACCTGGAACTTCTGGACGATCGCGGGGTACAGACCGCCGATGAGGATCGCCGAGAGCACCATGAGGCCGAAGCCGATGACGGGCAGCTGCCAGGTGCGCCGCCACAACGTGGCGAAGAACAGCAGCGCGCAGATGACGGCGATGCAGAACAGGATCGTCTTGGCCGGCAGGTACGCGTTGGCGTCGACGTACCGAAGGCCCGTCCAGTTGTCGGTCGCCTTGAAGTCGCTGGACTTCACCGCGAGCCCGTACCGGTCGAGCCAGTAGGCGACCGCCTTCAGGGCGACGAAGATGCCGATGAGGACCGACAGATGGCCGGTGGCCGCTGCCGTGGCGCGAGCGCCCGGGCTGGTGATGCGCAGCCCGCCGTACAGGTAGTGGGTGAGCGCGGCGGCGATCACGGAGAGGATCGCGGCGGCGAAGCCGAAGCCGAGCAGGAACCGGTACCAGGGCAGGTCGAAGGCGTAGAAGCCGACGTCGAGGTGGAACTGCGGGTCCTTCTCGCCGAACGGCACGCCGTTGACCCACATCAGCCACGTCCGCCACTGGCTGGAGGCGGAGGCGCCGGCGATCAGGCCGACCAGAGCGGTGATCGCGAGCAGCAGCCACTTCTTGTACGGCGCGATGCCCATGCGGTAGCGGTCGAGGCTCTGCTGCTCCATCGACATGGCGCTCAGCGGCGGCCTCAGCCTGTGGGCCAGCCAGATGTTGAAGCCGACCGCGAGGGCCATCAACAGACCGAAGACGAAGAAGAGTCCGATCTTCGTCCACAGCGTCGTCGTGAACACCGACGAGTAGTTAACCGACCGGTACCAGAGCCAGTCCGTCCAGAAGCCCGCGAACATGGTGAACGCCATGCCGAGGACGGCGAGGACGCCCAGTGTCATGAGCAGCGTCCGGACACGCCGGGACGGGCGGCCCACTCTGATCCGTGGCCCGGTCGGGCCTCCGCCGCGGTCCGGCATCTGGAAAGCCAAGGTTCGCACCCCGAGGTTCGCTGTTGATCCGTCAGGCCCGCGTCTTCGTGGACCCACCGTGGCCCCCCGTGATCGTGGGCCCACACCTATGTCAACTTACTCACCGTTTACTCAGTTCCCGATTCCGGCCAGGAACGAGAGAGGATTGTGACCATGTCCAACACTCCCATGGCGGCGAGCCCGCTCACCCGGGCCGTTCTCGAGATCGACGAGTACGCCTCCGGCCTTGGCTGGGACCAGCCCGCCCGCCTTTTCGCCCTCGTAGACACCGCACGGCTGCGGGCCCAGGAACCCGGCCTCGCCGCCCAGCTCGGCCTGGGGGACGAGCAGGAGTCCTCCGGCCTGACCCCGATCGAGCAGGACGAGATTGAAACGGGCAAGGCGCTCGATGAGTTCCTCGGCACCATCGCCTGGCCCGACGCGGTGGTCGGCTGCGCCCTCACCGTCGAACGGCTCATGCTGCCCCCGTCCGCCGAGGCACAGGTCCCGGAGGGGCTCGGCGATGCCAAGCTCGCGAAGTGGGTGGCGGCCCACCCCGACCGTCAGGAGGTCCGCATGACGGTCGCGGTCCTGCGCGACGGCGCCCGCGAATCGGCCCTGCGCCTGCGCGAGAAGGACACCCCGACGGAGGTCCTCACCGGCCCGGACCTGATCCCGGGTCTGGCGGAGGCACTGGCGGCGACGTTCGAGGACTGATGTCTTCCCGGTACGGCACCGGGTCTCGTACGGCAGTGGGGGGGGCAAGACAGGAGGGGGGGAAACCACAACACGGTGGTCCCGGAAG
>NZ_JBHVGZ010000002.1:212607-225416 GCF_042800355.1 Streptomyces sp. NPDC057623 | reverse complement strand
GGGGGGGGGGGCGGGGGTGGGAGGGGGGTGGTTTTCTTAGGGGGGTGGGCGGGTGGGTGGGGGGGGGGGGGGGTCCCGGGAGGGGCGCGCCCCCCCCCACTGCCGTGTGTCCGAGGCCTGGCCGCTCAGCTCTTGGTCGTGCACTTCGGCAGGTCGGCGGTGTCGCCGGAGCGGATGTCCTTCAGGGCGCCGAGGGCGTCGCCGATGGTGCCGACCTTGACGAGGGTGAGCCCGTCGGGGACGTCCCTGGCGGCGGACGCGCAGTTGTCGGCGGGCGTGAGGAAGTACTGGGCGCCCTTCTCGCGCGCGGCGATGGTCTTCATCTCGATGCCGCCGATGGGTCCGACCTTGCCCTCGTCGTCGATGGTGCCGGTGCCGGCGACGAACTTGCCGCCGGTGAGGTTGCCCGGGGTGAGCTTGTCGTAGAGGCCGAGCGAGAACATGAGGCCGGCGCTGGGACCGCCGACGTCGGCGAGCTTGATGTCGATGGTGAACGGGAAGGTGTGGTCGGTCCCGGCGGAGATCCCCACGATGGCGCGCTTATCGCCGCTGTCGTCGGACTCGGCGGTCCTGATCGTGACCTTCTCGGTCTTCGTCGGAGTCCTGCGCTCCTTCTCCGCGGCGGCCTGCTCCTTGGCCGGCACGATCGTGAAGACGACGTCCTGGTCTGGCTTGTGCCTGGTCACCAGCTTGGCGACGTCGGCGGGCTCCTTCACCGTTGTGCCGTCGACCGTCTTGATGACGTCACCGGCGTGCAGCTTGCCCTCCGCCGGGGTGCCCTTGACGACGGTCGAGACGATCACCCAGCTCTGCACCGGGATGTCCAGTGCCTCCAGGGCCGCGACCTTGGCGCTCTCCTGGGACTGGCTGAACTCCTCGGCGTTCTCCTGGGTGGACTGCTCCTCGGTCTTGCCGTCCGGATACAGGGTGTCGTGCGGCACGACCTTGTTGTCGTGCGCGAGCCACCCGTAGACGGCCTCCACCAGGTTCATCTTGTAGTCGGCGCTGGTGACCCGGACGGTCGTCATGTTGAGGTGCCCGGACGCCGGGTAGGTCTTGCGCCCGGAGATCTGCAGCACCGGCTCGCCGTCGTGATCGCCGAGCGTGTTCACCGTCGGCCCCGGGGACATCTCCGCATACGGCACGGGGATGAAGACTCCCGCGCACAGGAGCGCGATCAGCATCAGGGTGGAGGCGAGCATCGTCGCGGTGCGGCGTGGCATGCCACGACAGTACGTGACACTCCTGTCAGTGCCCCGTCAGGGCCGTCCCTCTGACCGTGCTCCGTCAGGACGGGACGGCCGTGTCCCTGAGGACCGGCCCCGTGATCAGGTGCGGGAGGAGGACTTTCTCTCCATGGCCTCGCGGAACCGGGCATACCCGTCGAGCTCCGGCCCGTCGCCGCGTGCCTTGCGGGTGCGGTTGGCCCAGCTGCCCCACAGACCGGCACAGACCGCAGCCACGAGCGGAATCAACAACCAGGCGAGCGCCGCCATGCCGTCCTCCCATCCCCAATGAGCGACCGCAAACTGACTGATCAGCAGATTAACCACTGGCACTGACAACGCTCACGCCAGGGGTGCGGTTACGCAACCGGAGTGGGGTGGACGGGTTCCGGCGGACCTGTTCCGGCGGACCCTCAGCAGGCGCCCACCCATTCCTCGGTGCCGTCGGAGAACTTCTGGTGCTTCCAGATGGGCACCTCGTGCTTGAGGTCGTCGATCAGCTTCCGGCACGCCTCGAAGGCCTCGCCGCGATGGGGGCAGGAGACGGCCACGACGACGGCGAGATCCCCGACCTGGAGGTCTCCGACACGGTGCACGGCCGCGAGCGCCCGCACCGGGTACTCGGCGACGACCTTCTCGGCGACCCGCCGCATCTCGGCCTCGGCACTGGGGTGGCAGGAGTACCCGAGCTCGTCGACATCGGCACCCCCGTCGTGGTTCCGCACGGTCCCCACGAACAGCGCGGTTCCCCCGGAGGCATCGTCCCCGACGGCGCGGAAGACCTCGTCGACGGAGAGGGCCGTCTCGCGGATGCCGAGGAGCTTTATGGGGTCCTGAGCGCCCTGCTCACCAGGGTGATCGTTGGTAGGTGCCATAGACCCATCGTGCCCCACGCGCGCGCGGACGGGGAATAGCGCTATCGCCCGGCACCCGCGCGTGCGGCTTTGGAGCCTCCTACATGCGGGCGCCTGCCACCTGCCCGCCCGCTCAGATCCGCCGCCGCGCCTTCCGGGCCCGCCGCACCACGGCCGCCGCACCCAGCAGGGCCACCGTCGCTCCCGCGGCGCCGGCCGCCGTGGCGTCCTTGCGTCCGAGCCGCCGTCCGGCGACCGTGTGCCTGCCGGAGACCTCCTCCAGCAGCTCCGCGAGCACTTCCTCGTTGGTCCACTGCGGCCGCCACCCCGCGTCATGGAGCCGGCTTCCGCTCACGACCCAGGGGTACATCGTGTAGGCCAGGTCCCCGGCCGGGGAGGGTGTCAGCCCGATCCGGTGCAGCCGGGCCGCCGCGCCCAGCGCGACCGCCGACGGCAGCTCCATGCGCCGGATCCCGCTGAGTTCCTCGACCTCCTCCTGCTCCAGCCACCCGTCGCATCCGACGGCGAGTTCCCCGTCGACCTTCTCCAGGACGGCGTACTCCAGGGCGCTGCACAGGTCCTCGACATGGCAGAACTGCCAGGCGGGCCGCGACCCGGCGACGACAAGCAGCCGAGGCGACTCGAAGTACCTGGTCAGCGCGGTGTCGGTGCCGCCCACGAGCACCGCGGGCCGGACGACGGTGACATTGAGCCCGGGGTGGGCCCGCGGCGCCCTGCGCGCGAGGCGCTCGATCTCCAGCAGGTCCCCGACCCCGGTGGCCTCCGCGGTCGCCCGCAGCTCGGCGTCCTCGGACAGCGGCAGCTCGTTGTCCGGCAGCGCCCCGTAGACCATCGCGGACGTGCACAGCACGACCCGGTGGACCCCGGCCGCGGCCGCGGCCGTCAGCACGGTCTGCGTCCCCCGAACGTTGTATGCCGTCCGGGCGGCGGGATCCGTCTCCAGATCCAGGTCGAGCGCCAGGTGGACGACCACGTCGGCGCCCCGCAGCTTCTCCGCGATGGCGGGATCGCGCACATCCAGGATGTGCCACTGGGCCGCCGCGCACTCACCGCGCCGCTCGTCGATGGCGATGACCTGTTTGACCTCGTCGGACGCGACGAGCCGCTCGGTGAGCAGCGCGCCGATGCCGGACGCGGCACCGGTCACCGCGACGACGGGACCGCGCACGCCGCGCGCGGGAGGGGTTGACTGGTTTCGCGCTGCGCGAACCTGCGGATCAGGGGAACTCACCGGGCGTCTCCAGCGGTTGTCTTCAGTACGAGCGCGAGTGACGCGTACGTACCAGGTGGCATCCATCCTGCCGCAGGCCAAGAGTCGGCGAAGCACCGAGGCCCGATCGGCTCGCGGTGTCTACGCTGGGTGGTGTTAATGGGCAGCCGCGCCGCCGGTGCCAACCGGTGGCCTTACCAGCCGAGGAATCCCGTGAGTGACACCCCATTCGGATTCGGCCTTCCGCCGGAGGAGCCGGACGACGGCGACGAGGGCAAGAAGAAGGACCAGCAGAGCGGTGGTGGTCAGGGTCCGGCCAACCCGTTCGGTTTCGGCGGGCTGCCCGGTGCCGGAGGCTTTGGCGGCCCCGGCGCGGACAATCCGTTCGCTGCCATGTTCGGTTCGCTGAACCCCACCGACCTGGGTGCCGCGTTCCAGCAGCTGGGGCAGATGCTCTCGTACGAGGGCGGCCCGGTGAACTGGGACATGGCCAAGCAGATCGCCCGCCAGACGGTCTCCCAGGGCACCGCGGACGGCACCAAGGACGCGAGCGTCGGCCCCGCGGAGCGCACTGCCGTCCAGGAGGCCGTACGCCTGGCCGACCTGTGGCTCGACGACGCGACGTCCCTGCCGTCCGGCGCGGGCTCCGCGGTGGCGTGGTCCCGCGCGGAATGGGTCGAGGCGACCCTGCCCGCGTGGCAGGAGCTCGTCGACCCGGTCGCCGAACGCGTCGGCACCGCGATGGGCGACGTCCTGCCGGAGGAGATGCAGGCCATGGCCGGCCCGCTGATCGGCATGATGCGCTCGATGGGCGGCGCCATGTTCGGCACGCAGATCGGGCAGGCCGTCGGCGTGCTCGCGGGCGAGGTCGTCGGTTCCACCGACATCGGCCTGCCGCTCGGCCCGGTCGGCAAGGCCGCCCTGCTGCCGATCAACATCGAGACGTTCGGCAAGGACCTGAGCGTGCCGCAGGAGGAGGTGCGGCTGTACCTCGCTCTGCGCGAGGCAGCCCACCAGCGCCTGTTCGCACACGTGCCGTGGCTGCGTTCGCACCTGTTCGGCGCGGTCGACGGCTACGCGCGCGGGATCAAGGTCGACACCGCCAAGCTGGAGGACGTGGTCGGCCAGTTCGACCCGCAGAATCCGGAGCAGCTGCAGGACGCCCTGCAGCAGGGCATGTTCCAGCCGGAGGACACACCGGAGCAGAAGGCGGCACTGGCCCGTCTGGAGACGGCTCTGGCGCTCGTCGAGGGCTGGGTGGACGCCGTGGTGCACGCCGCCGCCAAGCCGCGTCTGTCGTCCGCGGACGCGCTGCGCGAGACGCTGCGCCGCCGCCGCGCCTCGGGCGGCCCGGCGGAGCAGACGTTCGCCACGCTGATCGGCCTGGAGCTGCGCCCGCGCCGCCTGCGCGACGCCTCCCGGCTGTGGGCCTCGCTCACGGACGCGCGCGGTGTCGACGGCCGTGACGCCCTGTGGCACCACCCGGACATGCTGCCGACGGCCAGTGACCTCGACGACCCGGACGGATTCGTGCACCGCGAGCAGATCGACTTCTCCGAGCTGGACAAGATGCTCGGCGAGGCGGCGTCCGGCTCCACCGGCAAGCCGGACCTGAGGAAGGACGACAAGGACGACGACAAGGGCGACGGCGCCGAGTGAGCCTGTACGACGACGCGGTCCTCGTGCTGAAGGGGTACGAGGACCAGGAAGAGCTGCGCCAGACCTACCTGGACCATCTCGCCGTTCATCCGGACGGCCTGTGGAAGTCCTGCGAGGCCGGGCACATCACGGCGAGCGGCTTGGTGATCGACCCCTCGCGCGGGCGCGTGCTGCTGACCCTCCACAAGAAGCTGCGCATGTGGCTTCAGATGGGCGGCCACTGCGAGGCGGCGGATACCTCCCTGGCGGACGCGGCCCTGCGCGAGGCCACGGAGGAGTCCGGCGTCACCGGGCTGTCGCTGCTGCCGGGCGGCCCGGTGCGGCTCGACCGGCATCCGATCCCGGCACCCTGCCATTGGCACTTCGACGTGCAGTACGCGGTCCTGGCACCGCGGGATGCCGAGCATGCGATCAGCGAGGAGTCACTGGACCTGCGCTGGTTCGCCTACGACGAGGTGGCGGAGGTGGCCGACGAGTCGGTCGTACGACTGCTGGAGGCGACACGCGCCAGGCTGTGAACGCGTAAGGGGTGACCGCCCTTGCGGTCACCCCTTACCGAGCGTCACGTCGGCTCAGCTCCAGACGTTGCCCTGGTTCTGCCCCCGTGCCCCCTGCTGCCCCATGCCGTACTGGGCAGCGAGGCCGGACCCGAGCTGGGCGTTCTGCGGCGGCAGCAGCTCGCTGGGCTGCACGATGGCGTAGCCGCTGCCCATGAAGCTGAGCTCCCAGCCCTCACCGGTGTTGCCACGGCGCCGGAACACCCCGGAGGAGTGCGTCTGGGCCTGCATCTGTACACGCAGGCTCGTCGACCAGGCGACGATCGCGTCGGCGTCGCAGTTGACGTACTTGTCGGGCGTCACCTGGAGCATCAGCGGCATGCCCGACGTCATCAGGGCGACCTTGCCGCGCCCGGTGATGTTGAGCTGGTACTTCCCGGAGCCGGAGATGCCGTAGAGGCTGTCCACGGCGACGACGTCGTGGTGCAGCGAGGAGTCCATCGCCAGCACATAGCTGCTGTCGACGGTCAGCCCGTCCTGCTCCACCTCCACCACATGGACGTGCTGCTTGAGGTTGGCGAGGTAGACCGTGCCCTGCCCGTGGCAGCGCATGAGGTCGAGCCCCTCACCGGTGTGCGCACGCGCGCGTCCCTGCTGGTTGCTCTGGTACTCGGCGTCGAACTCGACCAGGCCCTGGTACGCGACCATCGTGCCCTTGCGGGCGAGGATGTCGTCGTGGCCCTCCAGGGTGACGCGGAGCATCTGCTTGTTCTGCAGGCCCCAGCGGTCCTGGGTCTGCTGGTCGTTGTAGGCGAAAAGCGGACTCTGCATGGCGTTCTGGCTCCCCCTCAGCCCCGGACCCGGAGACGGTCGGTGCTGTCCTCGCTGGGCTGGACGACGACGATGCCCTGGCCGGAGAAGGCCATCTGGTAGGCCTCGCCGCTGCCCCGGCCGATGAGCGACTGCGCCTTGAAGCTGCGCTTGCCCTTGACCTTGAGGTTCGGCGACCAGGCGACGAGCGCGTCAGGGTCGACGTACGTCTCGTCCTCGCCACCGCCGCAGTCGACGACGATCGGCTTGCCCCGGGAGGTCAGCGCGACCCAGCCCTGCCCGGAGATCTTGGTGTTCCACAAGCCCTGTCCGGCGAACTTCGCCAGGCCCTTCACCCGCTCGACGCCCCACGTCAGATGCGCGTCGAAGGCGAGCAGGTTGGTGGCGTTGACGGAGATCCCGTCGCCGTTGAGGTTGATGACGACGACGTTGGCGCCGTAGTCGGCGAGGTAGAGCAGTCCGTCACCGGTGCACTTCATCAGGGGCGCGCCCTCACCGGTCATCCAGTCCTTGGCGATCTGGCGCACGGCCGGCGGGTTGGGCTCGTACTGGACGAAGCCTTCGTAGGCGACCATCGAGCCCACGCGCGCGAAGAGGTCGTTCCCGGTCTGCATGGCGACCTTCAGCATGTGGTTGCCGTGGTTCTCCATGCGGGCGGTGACGGGTGCGGGAGCGTAGCCCGCGAGCGGCTGGTTCATGACGGGCTCCCTCAGATCTCGTACGGCTGGACGACGATGAAGTTGCCGGGAGCGGCCCGGAACTGGAGGTTGACGCTCTCTCCGGTGTCGCCGGGGTAGGCATTGCGACGCATGCGGACCTGGCTGGAGACGACCACCTGGGCGGCGGACGACCAGGCGACCACGGCGTTGCAGTCGGCGAACGTCGTGGGCGTCACGGGCAGCACCACCGGTGTGCCGTGCGTCTTCACGACGATCGTGCCGGTGCCCGTGAACTGCATCGTGAACAGCGCGCCGCCGGGGATGCCGTGTCCCTCGATGCGGCGGACCTCGTACTGGAGGCTCTCGTCGAAGGCGAGGACGTTCTCGGCGGAGACGCAGATGCCGTCGCCCTGGAGCTCGATGGGGTGCAGCATCGTGGAGTTCTCGGCGAGGAACACCTGGCCCTGGCCGGTACAGCGCATCAGCTGCATCTCCTGGCCGGTCGCGTTGCCGACGACCCGGCCGGCGAACCCGGCGCCCTTGTAGCTGAAGTCGACCTTGCCCTGGTAGAGCACCATGCTGCCCTGCCGGGCGAGCACCGGGTGGCCACCGATGCCGAGGTCGACCCGGACCAGCTTCTTGTTCTGCTGCGTCCAGCGCTGGCCGGTGGGCGTCTCCTTGAACTGCTGGAGAGCTGCGGCCACACCGGGGCCCTGGGAGGCACCTTGAGGGGCGCCCTGCTGGGCTCCGTACGGCGCCTGCTGGCCCGGGACCTGCCCGTAGGGGGCCTGCTGGCCGTAGCCCGGAGGCGGAGTCGGCTGGCCGTAGCCCGGAGGGGGCGTCGGCTGACCGCCGTAACCGGGCGGCGGGGCCGGTGCCTGCGGCGCCTGGGGCTGGCCGTAGCCGGGCGGCGGCGGGGCGGACGGAGCGGGCGCCTGGCCGTACGGCGCCTGCTGTCCGGGCTGGCCGTAGGGCTGCTGCTGGCCAGGCTGGCCGTAGGGCGCGGGCGCCGGGGCGGGGGGCGGCGGGGTGCCGCCGGGCGGCGTCATGGGCGCGACGATGGTGGGCTGGGCGTGTACCGAGGGTGCCGGGGCCGGAGGCGGCGGGGTGGCACCCTGCGGGGGCGCGAAGCCCTGCGGGGCCGGAGCGGGAGCCGGTGCGCCGGCGGCCGGGGCCCCGAACGCGGGCGGCGCGGCGGCCTGGGCGGGCGGCGCGAAACCAGGGGCCGCTCCTGCCTGGGTCTGCTGCGGGGCGGCGGGCGCCTCCTCCTCGGCGACCTCGCCGCCGAAGTTCCTCAGCAGCGCGTCGAGGCCGCCGTCGAAGCCCTGGCCGACCGCGGCGAACCGCCAGACGTCCTTGAGGTAGAAGTCGCCCAGCATCACGGCGCGTTCGGTGGAGAACTCCGAGCCGTTGAACGCGTACCGGGCCACCTCCTCGCCGCCCGCGACGATGCGGACGTATCCGGGGCCGATCTGCGACATCTGTCCGGCGCCGTCGACGGTCGCCGTGAAGGACAGTTTCTGGATCTGCGGGGGGACCTTGTCGAGCGTGATCCGGAAGGACTCCGTGTCGCCCGCCTGGGCGCCGAGGAGCTGGATGGACTCCTCGGGAGACTTCGGCTGGTTGAAGAAGACGAAGTAGCGGTCGTCCGAGAGCCGTTCGTCGGCGTCGAGACCGAAGCAGCTGATGTCGAAGGTCAGCCCTGGAGCGGAGATCTGTACGCCTACGTACAGATCGGTGCCCGTGGTGAGGTCACTGATCCTGGCCTTGTGGCCGCGTTGGAATTCCCTGGCCATGCGTAACGACCGTCCCCCATCCCGAATGCGAGTGCGTCGCGCCAGGCTAACGGCAAACTCGGACATCGAGCGAAGCCGGTACAGACCCGGTACACAACGCTCGCCCGGCCGAATCGGAAGAGGTGCCTCCGGGGAGCGTCAGAGGGCCGTCAGGAAGCGGTCATTCACCGCGTGCGCCGGGCAGATGGGGCAGCCGCTCCGCGGCGACCACGCCTTCGAGATAGCCCCTGGCCCGCTCGGTGCGGGGATAGGCCTCCAGCAGCCGCCAGAAGCGGGGCCCGTGGCCGGGCACCAGAAGATGGGCGAGTTCGTGCAGGAGGACGTAGTCGACGACGTACTCGGGCATGCCCTGCAACCGGTGCGAAAGGCGGATACTGCCCTCGGCCGGGGTGCACGAGCCCCAGCGGGTGTTCTGGTTGGTGACCCATCGGACCGAGCTGGGCCGGGCTCGGCCGTCGAAGTACTGGTCCGACAGCCGCTCGGCGCGCTCGGCGAGTTCCGTGTCCCCGAGGACCCGCTTGCTCTCCTGGGCGGCCAGCTTGTCCAGCATGACGTTCACCCAGCGCTGCTCCTCGGCCTCGGACATCCGGGCGGGGATGAGCACGACGGTGCGGTCGCCCTCCCGGTACGCCGATACCGTCCGGCGACGCCGAGCGCTCCTGCGGACCTCGATCGCGCTCGCCCCCGAGCCGCTCGACGGCGGGCCCGTCGTACGGTGCTGTGGCGTTCCGGCGCGGTTCAGTGGGTCGGCGGACACGCCCCGACGTTACCCGCTGCACACGGGGGAAGTCCCGACTCCGGGACGGTTCGATGCCGATCCCCCACCATGCGTTTGATTTGTACGACGAATATCCACCGCCTGTGGACAACTTTCGGTGCCGGGCGCCGCGTCGGGGCATGCTGGCAGTCACCGGCGGAGCTACGACCGAGCTCCACCGGCACACGGGGACGTTCCACGACGGCTACGGGGGCCAGTTCATGCAAGCGACGGATTCGACCGTTTCGACGGTTGCGCAGGGCGTTCCGGAGAGCTCGGCGGCACCTGGGCTTCCGGCGGCTCCGACAGGTCCGGGGGCTCCGGCAGGTCCGGCGGCTCCGCTGGTGAAGCCCGCACTCAGGCGCGGCTGGCGAGACCTCAACACCGTGCAATTCGGGATGACTCCGGCACACGCGCTGACGCTGGGTCCGATGGACACGGCGACGGGCAGCTTTCTCGATCTGCTCAACGGCACCCGCGGGTTGGAGCTGCTGCGGGAAGAAGGCCACCGCATGGACCTGCCGGACGGCCATGTTGACGGGCTGGTGCGACGACTGGCCGGGGCCGGGCTCCTCGACGACGCGAAGGGCGGCGGCCCGGCCGGTGAGGCCCTGCGACGCAAGAAGGAGGTCCTGGACCGGCTGCGCCCCGATCTGGCTTCCCTGTCCCTGACCACGTCCGGGCCGGGCGAGGCGATGAGCCGCCTGGCCGCCCGGCGCTCGCTGCGCGTACAGGTGAGGGGGGCCGGCCGGGTGGGGGCGATGGTGGCCTCGCTGCTGTCGGGCGCGGGGGTCGGCGAGGTCGACGTGCGGGACGTCGGCCGTGTCGAGCCGTGGGACGTCGCGCCGGGTGGGCTGCCTCAGGAGGCGGTCGGCGACCGCAGGGACGAGGCCGCACGACGGGCCGCACGCCGCTGCGCACCGGACCGCCCACCGCGCCGCGGCTCCCAGTCACCTTCCGGGCCGGACGCCACCGGCCACTCGCTGGTGATCATCGCGCCACGGGACGACGTCGCGGTGCACGCCCCTCCCCCGTCCGTCGCCGAGCCCCTCATCACTTCCGGTACACCTCATCTGTACGCCGGCGTCGTGGAGGGGACCGGCGTGGTCGGACCGCTCGTCCTGCCCGGCGACACCGGCTGCGCCGGCTGCCTCCACGAAGGGCGCACCGACCGGGACCCGGCCTGGCCCCGACTGGTCGCGCAGTGGCGTTCGGGCTCCGGCAGGGCGCGCCAGGTGCCGCCCTGCGATCTCGCGCTGGCCACCACAGTCGCCGGACTGGCCGCCACGCACGCCCTGGCCTTCCTGGACGGCCGGATTCCGTCGAGCGCGGGTGCACGCTGGGAGGTGTCCCTACCCGGGCTGAGCTGGCACGCCCGGCCGGTGTGGGCGCACCCCGCATGCCCGTGCGGCGCCACGGAGAAAGGTGAGGGAGAACACCCCTCCGAGGACGAGGGTTCGCACGAGACAATGGCGGAGCAACGGCCGTCGACAGAGTTACGCCGTAAGGCAGACGCGGAGCGGCTGGCTGGGACCTGGAGGGCGCATGTCTGATCTTCCCCGCAAGGCGGTCACCCGTACCGCCAAGCTCGCCGCGCTTCCGCTCGGCTTCGCCGGGCGGGCGACCTGGGGACTCGGCAAGCGGATCGTCGGCGAATCCGCGGAGATCGTCGGCCGCGAGCTTCAGCAGCGGACCGCGGAGCAGCTGTTCAAGGTGCTCGGCGAGCTCAAGGGCGGCGCCATGAAGTTCGGCCAGGCCCTGTCCGTCTTCGAATCGGCCCTGCCCGAGGAGATCGCCGGCCCCTATCGCGCGGCGCTCACCAAGCTCCAGGAGGCGGCGCCCCCGATGCCGACGCGCACCGTGCACGCGGTGCTGGCGGAGCGGCTCGGCGAGGACTGGCACGACCTGTTCCTGGAGTTCGAGGACAAGCCCGCCGCAGCGGCCTCGATCGGCCAGGTGCACCGGGGAGTCTGGTACGACGGCCGCGAGGTGGCGGTCAAGGTGCAGTACCCGGGAGCCGGCGAGGCCCTCCTGTCCGATCTCAACCAACTGAGCCGGTTCGCCCGGCTCTTGGGGCCGCTGATTCCCGGCATGGACATCAAGCCGCTGATCGCGGAGCTCAAGGACCGTGTCTCCGAGGAACTGGACTACGACCTGGAGGCACAGGCCCAGCAGGCGCACGCGGAGGAGTTCGCCGACGATCCGGACGTAGTCGTGCCGGCCGTGGTCCAGCAGTGCGATCAGGTCCTGGTCACGGAGTGGATCGACGGCATTCCGCTCTCGGAGGTGATCTCGGACGGCACCCCGGAGCAGCGCAACCGCGTCGGCCAGCTCCTGGCCCGCTTCCTCTTCTCCGGCCCGGCCCGCACCGGTCTCCTGCACGCCGACCCGCACCCCGGCAATTTCCGCCTCCTGCCGGGCGGCCCCGACGGTGAGGACGACTGGCGGCTGGGTGTCCTGGACTTCGGCACGGTCGACCGGCTCCCGGGCGGCCTGCCGACCCCCATCGGCGAGTCCCTGCGCATGACCCTGGACGGGGAGGCGGACGCCGTCTACGACCTTCTCCGCGTTGAGGGCTTCGTCAAGGAATCCATCGACCTGGAGCCCGACGCCGTCCTCGACTACCTCCTGCCGATCATCGAACCGGCCCAGGTCGACGAGTTCACCTTCACCCGCGGCTGGATGCGCAGCCAGGCCGCCCGCGTGGCCGACCCTCGCTCCCCCGCCTACCAGCTGGGCAAACGGCTCAACCTGCCCCCTGCGTACCTCCTCATCCACCGGGTGACGTTGAGCACCATCGGGGTGCTGTGCCAGCTGGGCGCGACGGTGCGGCTGCGCGAGGAGCTGGAGGAGTGGCTGCCGGGGTTCGTTCCCGAGGAGTTGACTGACGAGGAGGGGTCGGCGGCCGAGGCCTGAGCAGGCCTACCACCAGGCCGAGTCCAGCCGCCCCTCGATCGCCCTGAGGTTCTCCCGGGAGCAGATGTCACAGATGTAGTGGCGGGTGCCGTTCTCCACGGAGCAGGTCCAGGTGGGCTGCGGGGCCTCGGCCCGGGTGCCGCAGCGGGCGCACACGAGGGGCTGGGGCTCCATGGTGGAGCCGGCGTTGTCACTGCCTCCGCAAAGACTCGTCACTCGGCGACGATACCGCCGCCCCTGGCTGGGCAGCGGGCACAACGCACCGGGGGGGGGGGGGGGCTGGGGGGGGGGGCCAAAAGGGGGGGGGGACCCCCGGGGGGTGGGGGGAGCAGCTGGTGGGGGTGGGGGGTGGTGTTCTCTCCACCCCCTGGGGGGGACGGAGG
>NZ_JBHVGZ010000002.1:191559-212597 GCF_042800355.1 Streptomyces sp. NPDC057623 | reverse complement strand
TTGGGGGGGGGGGGCCGGTGTTGCGCTCGCACAAAAAGGGCCTTTGCTGGGGAGAAGACCCCCCCCCTCGGGGGGGGGGGGGGGAAAAAAAAGACGGGGGGGTTCGGTTCGGGCACCCCCCCCCCCCCCGGGGAGCTACCGCCTCCCGGGTCGGGAGGCCACCGTCTGACGGTGTGATCGGTTACTGCATGACCGCCATGGCGAGCGCACGGCGGGCGCGCAGCGAGGCGCGCTCGGCCCTGCGCTGCATGCGGCGAGCGGTCGCCAGGCGCAACGCCCGGCGTTCCCGCTCGGCCTCATGCTGTCGCTCGTGCATATGCGCACGTGCCAGGGCTTCTTGGATGAGTTGCATCTCTCGGTTCCTGTTCTGACGCGGGTCGTTCGCGCCACTGGTGGTGAAGTCTTCAGGCGCGGAGCCTGCGAGTTCGCGGGTGGACGGCTTCATCGGGGCCTGCTTCTGAGGGTCGTGCGTGAAGGGACGGTCGATCGTTCCTGCGGTGTTCATGCCGTGACCGGGTTCTTGCGCGGGCGACCACGCGGCCGCTTCCGGGCGACGACGACACCCTGGACGAACAGCTCGCCACCCCAGACGCCCCAGGGCTCACGCCGCTCCTTGGCACCGGCGAGGCAGGCCTCCATCAGCGGGCAGGTGCGGCAGAGGGACTTGGCGTACTCGACGTCCGCCGGCGACTCGGCGAAGAAGACCTCCGGGTCGTAGGAACGGCAGGGGACGGGTACGCCGAGGTTCTCGATGGCGTCGTCGAGCGCGGTGAGCGCAGTGAGCGGGATCAAGGTGGGGTCCTCCGTGAGGCCGGGCTTGGGGATCACGTCTGCGGGCGGTACGGACGGGGCGTGCGCTTCGAGTTGCACGGTTCGTCTTCCTCGTCTGGTCGTTCCGGTCCTGTTGGACCGGGTGGCGGCTGGTACCGGGTCTTTTCTTGTCCCGAGGCCCCTTCGCTCCGTCATCCCCGTTGGAGGACAAACAGAAGGGCCGCGGATCCCGGATGGGGTTCCGCGGCCCTGAAGGCGCCGGCCTGATCGGCGATCAGGCTGGATCACTCCAGGGTTCTGGCCCACGGAAGGCCCACATCTGGTGGTGCTGCGTCGTCTGCTTCCGGAATCCGGCACCGGTCGCCGTAAAGGCATAGGCACGCGCCTTTGCCCCTACTGCCGCTTCCAGTGCCTTGGTCGGTCGCTCATTGCCCTCACGGACGGGAAGACCCGCGAGAGACAGGACGGACGCCGGGCGGTCGGCACGGATGCCGGACAGACCGGTGCCCTTGTTCGAGGCGCCGAGCATGCACAGGGAGGCGACGACCGAGCGATCGGTCATTTTCACGATGCTGATGGAGCTGGTGTTGATGCTGATCACTGGACTCGCCTCCTCTCGGCGTCTCGGGGGACTGGGGTGAACCAGTCCGACGGGTATGCAAGTAGAACACGGAATTGGGGCCTCCGAGAAGGCCTCCGTTCCCGTGGCTAAGAACCTATGGGGATTGCTGGGGCATGCGCAAACTATTTTTTTCGACGAGTTCGTGTCATTCCCCGTCGGCGGCCTCCTCAACCTCCTGGCCTGCGCAGATGGCCAACACATCGGAGCCGTAGCGGTCGAGCTTCCGCTTGAGGACGCCGGGGATGCGGGACAGTTCAACCGGACTGACCGGCTCCGCCTCGGCGATCGCCATCAGGGTCCTGTCCGTGAAGACGCAGAAGTCCGGCTGCCCGCTGAGGCGCGCCTGGACGCCACGCCACTGACGGAGCCGTTCGTAGAGGCCCTCGTCCATGTCGGAGGGACAGCCCTCGCAGCGCATCAGCTTCATCTCACCGGCGTCGGTGAGGGTGCGCCCGCAGACACGGCAGCGGGCCGGGGTGCGCTGGGCGCGTCTCGGGGCGGCATCCGGTCTGCTGGTGAACCCGCGCACGACTCCTCCGGCACCCCCGGCGGCGCTGCGTCCGGCGGTGCCGGTCGAGCCGGGGCGCAGCCCGTCGAGGAAGCGGCTGGGGCGGCGGTTCGGGCGCCCGCCCGGCGCACGGGTGAGCGCCCAGCTGACATAGAGGTGCTGTCTGGCGCGGGTGACGCCGACGTAGAGCAGACGGCGCTCCTCCTCGATCTGCTCGTCGGTCTTTGCGTAGGTGATCGGCATCATGCCCTCGGCCACCCCGACCAGAAAGACGACGTCCCACTCCAGGCCCTTGGCCGAGTGCAGGGAGGCGAGGGTGACGCCCTGGACGGTCGGGGCGTGCTGGGCGTTCGCCCGCTCGTCGAGCTCCGCGACGAGGTCGGCGAGAGTGGCGCCGGGCTTGGCGGCGGCGAAGTCCTGGGCGAGGTTCACCAGCGCGGCCAGTGACTCCCAGCGTTCTCTGACGGCCCCGGAGCCCGCCGGGGGCTGGGTCGTCCAGCCCTCCCCCGACAGCACGGCCCGCACCTGCGAGGGCAGGTCGACGGCGTCGTCGAGGAGCGAGTCGTTGCCGCCGAAGCGGGCCGCGCCCCGCAGGGCGACGCCCGCCTTGCGCACCTCGGGACGATCGAAGAACCGCTCGGCCCCCCGCAGCTGATACGGGACGCCCGCGTCGGCGAGGGCCTGCTCGTAGGTCTCGGACTGGGCGTTGGTACGGAACAGGATGGCGATCTCGGCGGCCGGGACGCCGGAGTCCATGAGTTCCCGGATACGGCGGGCGGCGCCTTCGGCCTCGGCGGGCTCGTCGGTGTAATCGCAGTAGACGGGTTCGGGGCCCGGGCCACGCTGGGAGACCAGCTCCAGGCGGTGGTCGGCGGCGCGGCCCCGGGCCTGGGCGAGCAGGCCGTTGGCGAGGTGGACGACCTGGGGCGTCGAGCGGTAGTCGCGGACCAGCTTGACGACGGTGGCACCGGGGTGGCGGGTACGGAAGTCGAGCAGATGGTCGGGAGTTGCTCCTGTGAACGAGTAGATCGTCTGGCTGGCGTCGCCGACCACGCACAGGTTGTCCCGGTCGCCCAGCCACAGCTCCAGCAGGCGCTGCTGGAGCGGGCTGACGTCCTGGTACTCGTCGACCACGAAGTGCTGGTACTGCGAGCGGACCTGGTCGGCGATGTCGTGGCGGTCCTGGAGGATGCCGACGGTAAGCAGCAGGACGTCCTCGAAGTCGATGACCGAGCGGTCCCGCTTGAGGTCTTCGTAGACGTTGTAGATCTGGGCGATCTCGGCCGGGTCCCGGGGGGCGTCGCGGCCCGCCTTGGCGACGGCGGGCGGATAGTCGGCGGGGACGGTCTGGGTGACCTTGGACCACTCGATCTCGGCGGTGACGTCCCGCAGCTCGTTGCGGTCGAGGCGGATGCGGCAGGCGGCGGCCGCGTCGGCGACGAGCTGGATCTTGCGGTCGACGAGCCGGGGCATGGAGCCACCGACAGCTTTCGGCCAGAAGTACTGGAGCTGACGCAGGGCGGCCGAGTGGAAAGTGCGGGCCTGGACCCCGGCGGCGCCGAGCTGGCGCAGTCGCCCGCGCATCTCTCCGGCGGCGCGGGCGGTGAAGGTGACGGCGAGCACGCTGGAGGGCTGGAGGATGCCGGCACGCACCCCGTAGGCGATGCGGTGGGTGATCGCCCGGGTCTTGCCCGTACCGGCGCCCGCGAGCACGCACACCGGACCCTGGAGGGCCGTCGCCACCTCGCGCTGCTCGGGGTCGAGCCCTTCGAGCACCGCGTCGGCAGAGTCCGGTACCTGCGGGAAGAGGGTGGAGTGCGTTGCTGCTGTCACACGGCCATGCTGCCAGGTCGCCGGAGGCTGCTGTGTCGGTTGTCCACAGGCAGGCACCGATAGTCGTATCAATGCGGCAGGCGTCACGTGGCCGGGCATACCCCGGGCGGGAATGGCGCCCCGGTCGCGTACGTTCCCTCTCTGGACGACCTGTTCCCCCGAGCCACTCAAGGAGCGCGCGAGACATGCAGGGCACTGTGACGATGTACAGCACCACGTGGTGCGGCTACTGCCAGCGACTGAAGAAGCAGCTGGAGCGCGAGGGCATCGCGTACACCGAGATCAACATCGAGCAGGACCCCGCGTCCGCGGCGTTCGTCGAGAAGGCGAATGGCGGAAATCAGACGGTCCCGACCGTGCTTTTCGCGGACGGTTCGACGCTGACCAACCCGTCGCTGGCTCAGGTGAAGCAGAAGATCAGCGTGTGATCGACGCCGGAAAGGAAAGGGTGGCCGTCCCGAGCCGGGACGGCCACCCTTTCCTTTTCGGCGCCTAGACGCTGCGCGTCGGCAACGGCTTGCCGTACCAGAGCTCGATCAGGCGGGCCGCGATCGAGATGCCGTAGGGCGGCATGACCTCGCCGGAGTCGAAGGCGGCGCGCAGTTCCTCACGGGAGAACCAGCGGGCCTCATGGATCTCGTCGCCGTCGACCTGGATCTCGGTGGAGGTGGCGCTGGCCATGAAGCCCAGCATGAGGCTGGACGGGAAGGGCCACGGCTGGCTGGCGACGTACTCGACCTGGCCGACGGTGACACCGGCCTCCTCGAAGACCTCACGACGCACCGCGTGCTCGATGGACTCGCCGGGCTCGACGAAACCGGCGAGCGTCGAGAAGCGGCCCTCGGGCCAGTGCACCTGCCGGCCGAGGAGGATGCGGTCGTCCTCGTCGGTCACGGCCATGATCACCGCGGGATCGGTACGCGGATAGTGCTCGGCGCCGCAGGCGGGGCAGCGGCGGATGTGACCGGCCGCCGCGATCACGGTGCGCTCACCGCAGCGGGAGCAGAAGCGGTGGGTGCGCTGCCAGTTCTCCAGCCCGACGGCGTGCACCATCAGGCCGGCGTCACGCGGTGACAGCAGCAGGCCCGCCTCGCGCAGGCCGGCCGGGCGCGCGGACTGGTCGATGCGGCCGGGCAGCGCGTCCTTCTGGAGGGCGAAGTAGCTGACGCCGTCCTCGTCGATGCCGAGGAAGTAGCGGTGCGCCTCGGTGAGGGGCGCCTCGAAGGAGGGGGTCATGACGAGTTCGGTGCGCCCGTCCGCCGTCTCGTCGATGAGGACCTGGCCGCCGGAGACCACGAAGCAGCGGGTCGTGGGGTGGCTCCATGCCGCCGCGAGCCAGGCCTCGTCGAGCCGGTGGTGGGCGGCGCGGTCGATGCCGCTCGGGGCGGTGAGAGAAATGGGTCGGTCGGCGGTGTGGTCGGTCGAGGTGGTCACGGGTGCTTCCAACTCCCCCAGTGGAACGGTGTACTTCGGCGGGCGGATCGGCGGGACGTGCAAAGGGAGACGACCGGGTGCGGCTGGGCTCGGTGGTGCGGGGCTGCCTGCTCAGTGTGGCCCGCGTGCGATGCCCCTCCGGACGGCCCGGGTGGGTCAGGGCGCATGGCGCCAGTTCGCGGCCAGGTCGCCCCACAGGTAGGCGGTGGTCTCGACACCTTTGAGGAGCAGGCCGAGCTCGACCTTCTCGTTCGGGGCGTGCCAGCCGTCGGAGGGGACGGAGATGCCCAGGAAGAGCACCGGTGCGCCGAGGACGTCCTGAAGGTCGGCGGCGGGCCCGGAGCCGCCCTCGCGCGTGAAGCGTACGGGGCCCTCGAAGGCACGGCCCATGGCGCGGACGACGGACTGCAGGGCCGGGTGGTCCAGCGGCGTCAGGCACGGGCGCGTGGCCCCGGTGAACGTGATCTCGCAGCGGACCCCGGCGGGCACCTGGGCGTCGGCCCAGGCGCGGACGGCCTTCTCGATGTGGTCGGGGTCCTGTCCCGCGACCAGCCGGAAGGAGAGCTTCACCATGGCGGAGGACGGGATGATCGTCTTGCTGCCGGGCCCCTGATAGCCGCCACCGATGCCGTTGACCTCGGCGGTGGGGCGGGCCCAGATGCGCTCCAGGGTGGTGTGGCCGGCCTCGCCGTGCGGGGCGTACGACCTGGCGGTGCGCAGCCAGCGCTGCTCGTCGAAGGGCAGCTCGGCGAAGAGCTCGCGCTCGCGGTCGGTCAGTTCGACGATGCCGTCGTAGAAGCCGGGGATCGCCACGCGTGCGTGCTCGTCGTGCAGGGCGGCGACCAGGCGGGCGGCCGCGGTCGCGGGGTTGGGTACGGCGCCGCCGAAGGAACCGGAGTGGATGTCCTGGTCGGGGCCGTACAGCCGGATCTCGCACTCGGCGAGGCCGCGCATGCCGGTGCACACGGTCGGGGTGTCCTCGGACCACATACCGGTGTCGGACACGATCACGGAGTCGGCCGCGAGCCGCTCGGCGTGCTCCTCGACGAGGGCGCGGAAGTGCGGGGAGCCGGACTCCTCCTCGCCCTCGATCAGCAGCTTCAGGTTGACGGCCGGAGTGGTGCGGCCGGTGGTGGCGAGGTGGGCGCGCACACCGAGTGTGTGAAAGAACACCTGGCCCTTGTCGTCGGCCGCCCCACGCGCGTAGAGGCGCCCTTCGCGGACGACGGGCTCGAAGGGCTCGCTGTCCCAGCCGTCCTCGCGGGCGGCGGGCTGCACGTCATGGTGGCCGTAGACGAGGACCGTGGGTGCCTCGGGGTCGTCGCAGGGCCACTCGGCGAAGACGGCGGGCGCGCCCGGCGTCGGCCAGACCTCGGTGGTCGGAAAGCCGGTCTCCCTGAGCTTGGCGGCGAGCCAGTCGGCGCTGCGGCGTACATCGGGCGCGTGGTCGGGCTGGGCCGACACGGACGGGATGCGCAGCCACTCGGCGAGGTCGTCGAGGAAGGCGGCGCTGTGCTGCTCGATGTACGTACGGACGGCGCTGTCCGGGGTCTGGCTCATGGTCACGAGCCTATCGGCCCGCACCGACATCCTCAGTGGGCGGTTCCTCACAGTCCGCCTCCGTGACCGGCTCCTGGGTCAGCAGCCGCTCCAGCGCGGCCCGGCCCGGCAGGTCGTCCGGGCGTACGACCTCGCCGCTGCGGACGTACAGGAACACGGCGTTGACCGACTCCAGAGGAACCCCCCGCTGCTCGGCCCAGGCGAGCCGGTACAGGGCGAGCTGGAGCGGGTCGGCGGTGCGGGCGCGGTTGGTCTTCCAGTCGACGATCTCGTACGTCGCCCCGTCGCCGTCGCCCTCTTTGTAGACGGCGTCGATACGGCCCCGTACGACGCGGCCGGCGATCGTGAGCTGGAACGGGGCCTCGACCCGGTACGGCGTGCGCCGCGCGTACTCGGTGCGCTCGAAGGCGTCCTTGAGCGCTTCCAGGTCCCGCTCGTCGGCGATCTCGGCCTCACTGCCGGGCAGGTCGTCAGGCTCCAGCATGGGCAGCGTCAGCTCTTCGAAGCGGGCTTCGACCCAAGCGTGGAATCGGGTGCCTCGGCGTGCGGCGGGTTGTGGGGGGCGCGGCATGGGGCGCGCGAGTTCCTGCGCGAATCCGTCCGGGTCGGCGGCCAGCCGCAGCAGCTGGGACGCGGTCAGCGACGTGGGCAGAGGGACGTCCGTGACGCTCTCGCGGGCACGCAGGAGCTCCCCGGTGAGGGCGTCGAGGTCCCGGTCCCAGGAGGCGAGGGTGCGGGATTCCTCAGGGGTGAGGGGTTCCGGTTCCGTGGGGTGGACGCGAGCGGGGGGTTCGGCGGGGGGGTCCGGGGATGTCGCCTGGTGGGGGATGTGCGGGCGGTCGGAGGTCCAGGAGTCCCAGTCGCCGGGGTCCTCCTCGAACGCGCGGTCGCCCTCGAAGGAATCGTCTTCCGTATACGAATCGCCTTCCGCGGAGGGATCGCCCTCCGCGGAGAACTCTGCGGAGAACTCGTCGGCCAAGGCTTCGTCGTCCGGTGGCGGAGGCCAGTCCGGATCGTCGTACGCGTCCGGGTCGTGGGTCGCGGCCGGGTGGTCGTCCTCGTGGGCGGTGAAATTCTCCAGGTGGGCCAGGACCGTCTCGGCGGCAGCCCGGCGTCGGGTCAGTGCGGCCTCGTCGAGGGGCAGGGGCCATACCTGTTCGGCGTTCTCCCGGTGCAGGGCCGGGTTCTCCTCGTCCTCGGCCGGCTCGTCGGCCCACGCCTCGATCTCGCCGTGCCCCGCCGCGCAGTGGTCGTACAGGGCCTGTAGGAAGTCGGAGGGGCCTCGGGGTTTCTTCTGGCTGGGGCCCCACCAGTGGCCGGAACCGAGGAGCAGGGAGCGGGGGCGGGTGAAGGTCACATAGCCGAGGCGGAGTTCCTCGGTGTGCTGGTGCTCCTTCATGGCCTCGTGGAAGCCCTTCAGGCCCCGGGAGTCCCAGGAGGCGACATCGGGGAGCGTGTCGGTGTCGCCGCGCAGTTCGTGGGGCAGCACCTTGCCCTGGGCGGTCCACTTCTCGCGGCCCTGGGTGCTGGGGAAGGTGCCGGTGACCAGGCCGGGGACTGCGACGACGTCCCACTCCAGGCCCTTGGACTTGTGCGCGGTGAGCACCTTGACGGTGTTCTCGCCGCCGGGGAGGGCGTTGTCGAGGCCCTTCTCGTACTGGGCGGCGGTGCGCAGGAAGGCGAGGAAGGCGAGCAGGGTCGCCTGGTTGTCACCGGCCGCGAACGAGGCGGCGATGTCGAGGAAGTTGGACAGGGTCTCGCGGCGGCGGGCGGCCAGCGCGTGCGGGGAGGCCGACAGTTCCACCTCCAGGCCGGTGACGGCGAGGACGCGGTGCAGGACGTCCATCAGCGGGTCGGAGAGGGAGCGGCGCAGGTCGCGCAGTTCGGTCGCCAGGCGCGCGAACCGCACGCGCGCGTCCGTCGAGAAGGGCAGCCCGTCGCCGTCGCCGTCCAGTGGCGCCTCCAGGAACGTGTCCAGGGCGTCCGCGAGCGAGATCACCTCGGCGGGGTCGACCCCCTCGACCGCCTCGGCGAGCCGCCGGTCCGGGTCGTCGTCGCCGTCCACGCGCGCGTGGGAGACCAGCCGCCGTGCGCGGCGCCCCAGGAGGGCGAGGTCGCGCGGCCCGATCCGCCAGCGCGGGCCGGTGAGCAGGCGGACCAAGGAGGCGTTGGCACCGGGGTCCTGGAGTACCTCGCACACCGCCACCAGGTCGGCGACCTCGGGCAGATGGAGGAGCCCGGACAGGCCGACCACCTCGACGGGGACGTCCCGGGCGACGAGCGCGCCCTGGATCTCGGCGAAGTCCGTCGCCGTACGGCACAGGACGGCGATCTCGCCCGGCTCCTTGCCGGTGCGGACAAGATGCGCGACGGAGTCGGCGATCCAGTCGATCTCCTCGGCATGGGTGGGCAGGAGGGCGCAGCGGACCGTGCCGTCGCGCTCGGCTCCCGGGGCCGGGCGGAGGGCCTCGACACCCGCGTGCATGGCGCGCAGGGGCTCCGCGAGGCCGTTGGCGAGGCCGAGGAGGCGGCCGCCGCTGCGGCGGTTCTCGCTGAGCGCCTGGCGGGTGGCGGAGCGGCCGTCGCCGTGCGCGAAGTGCTCGGGGAAGTCGTCGAGGTTGGCGACGGAGGCGCCCCGCCACCCGTAGATCGCCTGGCAGGGGTCGCCGACGGCGGTCACCGGGTGGCCGGTGCCGCCCCCGAACAAGCCCGCCAGAAGGACGCGTTGAGCGACTGACGTGTCCTGGTACTCGTCCAGGAGGACCACGCGGAACTCGTCGCGCAGGATGCGGCCCACTTCGGACATGCCGGCGAGCCGCGCCGACAGGGCGATCTGGTCGCCGAAGTCGAGCAGATCGCGCTCCCTCTTGGCGGCGCGGTAGCGGACCACGAGGTCGGCGAGTTCCCGACGCGCGGCGGCTGCCTCCGGGACCTTGCGCAGATCGGCGTTGGTGAGCTTGGCGCCCTGGAGGCCGAGCAGCAGCTCGGCGTCGTACGCGCGCAGGGACTCGGGCCTGACGAGGTGCTCGGCGAGTTCGGAGTCGAGGGCGAGCAGGTCGCTCACCAGGTCGGCGAAGGACCGGGTGAGGGCCGGGTACGGACCCGGGGCTTCGCGCAGCACGCGCGCGGCAAGCTGGTAGCGGGTGGCGTCGGCGAGCAGGCGGGACGTCGGTTCGAGGCCGATACGCAGGCCGTGGTCGGTCAGCAGGCGGCCCGCGAAGGCGTGGTACGTCGAGATCACCGGCTCGCCCGGTGGGTTGTCCGGGTCGATGACGTCGGGGTCGGTGACACCGGCCCTGATGAGCGCCTTGCGGACGCGCTCGGCGAGTTCAGCGGCGGCCTTGTTGGTGAAGGTCAGGCCGAGCACCTGTTCGGGGGCGACCTGGCCGGTGCCGACCAGCCACACCACGCGCGCCGCCATCACCGTCGTCTTGCCCGACCCGGCTCCGGCCACGATCACCTGCGGGGCGGGCGGCGCGACGATGCAGGCCGTCTGCTCCGGAGTGAACGGGATACCGAGGAGCTCCTTGAGCTGGTCGGGATCGGTGATACGGGCGGGCACCTCAGAGAGGCTAGCGGCGGGCACTGACAGTCGATGCCGGTACGCCCGCCGGTCCGAAAGAAGCACAGGTCAGCACGGGTGGTGCGATCGGTCACTCCCGTCAGTCGACCGCTGCGGTCGCTCGATCACGTGCCGGTCGGCGCATTCGACCATGTGCCGGTCGGCCCACTCGACCGCGTCCGGCCCGGTCTACTCGACCACCTGCCGTCCCTCGGGACGCGCACTGCACGAAGCCCGGAAGGCGCAGTGGGTGCAGTGCTGGCCCGCGGTGGGTGTGAACCGTTCGTCGAGGACCTTGCCCGCGGCCGTGGCGAGCAGGTCGCCGACCCACTCCCCCTCGGCGCCGCCCAACGGCGCCTGCCCCTGCACCTTGGGCAGCGTCTCGCCGCCGTCCCGCTTGGCGGCACCCTGGCGCAGCTGGACGAGTTCGGCGCCGCCCGGCTCGGGGCGTACACCGTCGAAGGCCTCGTCGACGGCGCCCTCGTGGACGGCGAGCTGATAGACGGCGAGCTGCGGGTGGCGGGCCACCTCGGCCGCGCTCGGTGCCTGCTTGCCGGTTTTGAAGTCGACGACGTAGGCACGTCCCTCGCCATCGGCCTCGACGCGGTCCAGCTGGCCACGGATGCGCACCTCGAAGTCGCCCGCTTCGAGGGTGACGTCGAAGTCGTGCTCGCTGGCCACCGGTGTGCGCCCCGCGCGGTCCATCACGTGCCACTTCAGGAAGCGTTCGAGCGCCACGCGCGCGTTGTCCTGCTCCTGCGCCGACTTCCACGGCGCGTCGAAGGCCAGCGCGTTCCACACGGAGTCGAGGCGCTCCATGAGGACGGCGAGGTCGGCCGGGGTGTGTCCGGAGGCGACCTCGTCGGCGAGGACGTGCACCACGTTGCCGAAGCCCTGGGCGACGGTCGCGGGCGCGTCGGCCTTCACCTCACGGCCCAGGAACCACTGGAGGGAGCAGGTGTTGGCGAGCTGGTCGAGGGCGCTGCCGGAGAGCACGACGGGCTGGTCGCGGTCGCGCAGCGGCACCTTGGACTCGGTCGGCTCGAACATGCCCCACCAGCGGTAGGGGTGCGCGGAGGGGACCAGCGGGCGGCCGTCCTCGTCGGCGAGCGCGGCGAGCCGGGCCAGTCGGCGGGCGGCGGCCTCCCGGAGGGTGTCCGACGCGCGCGGGTCGACCGTCGTCGCCCGGAGTTCGGCGACCAACGCGGCAACGGACAGCGGGCGGCGCGGGCGGCCCGTCACGTCCCTGGGTTCGACGCCGAGTTCGGTCAGGAAGCGGGAGGGCTGGTCGCCGTCGTCCGCCGGGGCCTTCACGGCCGTGACGACGAGGCGCTCACGCGCGCGCGTGGCGGCGACGTAGAACAGGCGGCGCTCCTCCGCCAGCAGGGCTCCTGGTGTGAGCGGTTCGGCGAGTCCGTCGCGGCCGATGCGGTCGGCCTCCAGCAGGGAGCCGCGTCGGCGCAGGTCCGGCCACAGACCCTCCTGGACGCCGGCAACGACGACCAGGCGCCACTCCAGCCCCTTGGAGCGATGCGCGGTCATCAGGCGCACGGCGTCGGGACGTACGGCACGCCGTGTGAGGGTGTCGGCGGCGATGTCCTCCGCCTCGATCTCCGCCAGGAAGTTCAGGGTGCCCCGGCCGCCGGTGCGTTCCTCCGCGCGGGCCGCTGTCGCGAACAGCGCGCATACGGCGTCGAGGTCACGGTCTGCGTTGCGTCCCGCCGCGCCGCCGCGGCGGGCGGCCCGTTCCAGGCGGGCGGGCCACGGTGTGCCCTCCCACAGGTCCCACAGCGCCTCCTCGGCCGTACCGCCGCCCGCGAGGCGCTCACGGGCCTTACGGAGGAGCGCGCCGAGGCGCTGGGCGCCACGCGCGTACGTGGGGTCGTGCACCGCGAGCCGCTCCGGCTCGGCCAGCGCCCGCGCGAGCAGCTCGTCCGAGGGCGGCGGCAAGGGGTTGCCCGCCGCCCGCTCCTCGTCGCGCAGGGTGCGCCCGAGGCGGCGCAGGTCGGCGGCGTCCATGCCGGCGAGGGGGGACGCGAGCAGGGTGAGGGCCGTCTCGGTGTCGAGCCAGCAGGCACCGCGGTCGGACCGGCCGACCGAGGCGTCGCCCTCGTCTTCCGTCCGGGTTGCCCCTTCGGCTGCGGGCCGGGTCACCGCTTCGGCTTCGGTCGCCTTCCCGGTACGTGCGTCACCTTCGCCGGTACTTATGCCACCGTCGCCCCGCGCGGGCTGCGCCTCCGCCGTGGCCACCGCCCGCAATGCCGTCAGCAGCGGTGCCACGGCCGGCTCGTGCCGCAGGGGCAGGTCGTCGCCGTCGATGTCCAAGGGCACCCCGGCGGCGGTGAGCGCCCGGCGCACCGTCGGGATCGTGCGCGACCCCGCGCGTACCAGGACGGCCATCTCGCCCCAGGGCACGCCGTCCTCCAGGTGCGCCCTGCGCAGGATGTCGGCGATGTTGTCCAGCTCGGTGCCGGGTGTCGGGTACGTGAAGACCTCGACGCGGCCGCCCTCGCGGACCGGGGCGAGCTCTCGGTGGGCGCGTACCTTCCCGGCCGGGAGCCGGGTGAGCGGCATGCGCTGGGTCAGCAGCCGGGTCGCGGACAGCAGGGCGGCACCGGAGCGGCGGGAGGTGCGCAGGACCTCGACGGGTGCGGGACGGCCGTCCGCGCGCGGGAAGGCGTGCGGGAACTCCAGGATGCCGTTCACGTCGGCGCCCCGGAACGCGTAGATCGACTGGTCGGGGTCGCCGAAGGCGACGAGGGTGCGGCCGCCGCCGGCGAGGGCGTGCAGCAGCCGTACCTGGGCCGGATCGGTGTCCTGGTACTCGTCGACGTACACGGCGTCGTACTGCGCGGCGAGTCGCCGGGCTGCCTCGGGGCGGCGGGCGAGGAGCACCGCGCGGTGGACCAGTTCGGCGTAGTCGAGCACGCCCTGCATGTCGAGCACGTCGAGGTACTCGGCGAGGAAGGACGCCGCCGCGCGCCAGTCCGGGCGTCCGATGCGGCGCGCGAAGGCGTCCAGGGCGTCGGGACCGAGACCCAGTTCACGGCTGCGGGCGAGGACCGCGCGGACCTCGTCGGCGAAGCCTCGGGTGGTCAGGCAGGCGCGCAGCTCGTCCGGCCAGCGCACGTGCGCCAGTCCGAGCCGCTCCAGGTCCGGCTGGCCCGCGAGCAGCTCCCTCACGGTCACGTCCTGCTCGGGGCCGGACAGCAGCCGCATCGGCTCGACGAACAGGTCGCTGTCCTGGTGGGCGCGGACCAGGGCGTAGCAGAAGGAGTGGAACGTGGTCGCCCGGGGCGCGCGCGCCGCTCCCATGCGCAGTGCCATGCGGTCGCGCAGCTCCACTGCCGCCTTGCGGCTGAACGTCAGCACCAGGATGCGCGCGGGGTCCCCGCCACGGGCGACGCGGGCCGCCACGGACTCGACGAGTGTGGTGGTCTTCCCGGTGCCCGGACCTGCGAGAACGAGCAGCGGGCCGGTCGCGTGGGCAACCACCGCGCGTTGCGCGGCGTCCAGACGAGGGGGAGCCGCCTGGACGACAGGGGTACGCACCAGCCGGTAAGCGCCACGGGTCCCCTGTCGCACCTGGGGGTGCGACAGGCGCCTGGTGAAGGAAGAGGAGCTCACGTGGTTCGCCGGTCCTGGTGGGTGTGCAAGTTGTCATCGTCGGCACGGAGCGCCGTCGCTGAGGGGCGGTGGTCGGGTGGCGGCTGGGCCGCCCCTCGCGAGTGGAGGGCGGTGGCCGCGGGGTGAGGGTGACGCGCGCAGCCGACGCTACGCCGAGGGCTGGTGCGGAAGCAGGGCTTCCGATTCATCCCTCAGTTCACTTGTGGCACGTGCGTCCCTCGACTCTCGAACGTACGTCATGTCACGGACGTGCCCCCTTTCCCCCGTACGGATCACAGGTCACACAGCGGGCCGTCGGATGGCGGAAGCTGTCAGGTGTGACCCTGTGCGCGTTCGCCGCCGTCCCATCGCGCCCGTCTCATGTCGAGGCGCGACAGGTGGCCCTCGGCGGCCTTGCTCGCCTCCTTCAGGGGCGTGCCCTCCACGCGGTAGTGCTCCAGCGCCCTCAGCTCGTGGCCGGGCAGCAGCACCCCGTCCGCGCGGACCACCCGCCACCACGGAACGGCGCCCCCGTAGAGGGCCATCACCCGGCCGACCTGGCGGGGCCCACCCTCCTCCAGCCACTCCGCGACGTCCCCGTACGTCATGACGCGCCCCGGCGGAATCAGTTCGGCTACCTCCAGGACGCGCTCGGCGTACTCGGGCAGCGCGTCCGCGCGCTCCGGGTGCTCCGGGTGCCCCGCGTGCTCCGGGTGGGCGTCGTCGTACTCCGCGCGGGTGTCGTCCGGAAGGCTCTCCTCGCTCATCCGGTCCATCCTGCCCCACCCCACCGACAATGTGACGCGCTGGTCACTGTGCGTATGCCTCGCCCTGCGGCGGAGCTTCGGGCAGACTGTGCGCCCCCGCATTTGCACCCTGATGCCCCCGTGTGTCGGTGGGGCATGCCACCATCGTGCGGGCGGTGACTGGTGATACGAGATCAAGAAGAGACGATGAAGCAGCAGGGTGCGCACCCGGAGGACACGGAGAGCACCTCTGAGGCTTCGTCGCGCCCGGACACCGCGAACGCCGACGAGGGGCAGCAGGCCGCGTACGACCCGGACGAGGCGCACGTCGACGAGGTCGAGGGCGACGAACCGCTCCTCCCCGCGCGCGTGCACCGGCCCTCCGACCTGATGCGGCTCCTCGTGGGCGTGCTGGGCATCGTGCTGCTGCTCGCGATCGCCGCGTTCGCGCACGGCACCACCTCGGGCCTCGAACAGGACATCAACAAGGGCACCGGCCAGGCGCCCGACGTGTTCAGCAAGATGGCCGGGCTCGTGTCCAGCATCGCCATCCTTCTGGTGCCCGTGGCCTTCGCGATCGAGCGGCTCATCAAGCGGGACGGGCTACGGATCGCCGACGGCGTTCTCGCGGCCGTCCTCGCGCACGGGGTGACTCTCGCCACCGACCTGTGGGTCGCGCGGGCCGCCCCGGAGTCCATCCGGGACGCCCTCACCCAGCCCTCCCCCGGCGATGTCGGCTCCCTCACCGACCCGGTGCACGGGTATCTCGCCCCGGTCATCGCCTACATGACGGCCGTGGGCATGTCCCGCAGACCCCGCTGGCGTGCGGTCCTGTGGGCGGTCCTGGTCCTGTACGCCTTCTCCATGCTGGTCACCGGCTACACCACGCCGTTCTCGATCATCCTGACGTTGCTGATCGGCTGGACCGTCGCCTACGGCACGCTGTACGCGGTCGGCTCGCCCAATGTCCGTCCCACCGGACGGACCCTGATGGCGGGCCTGCGGCACGTCGGCTTCCGCCCGGTGAGCGCGGCCCGCGAGGAGATCTCCGACACACAGGAGACCGGCGACCGCGGCCGACGCTATTTCGTCACCCTGGAGGACGGTCCGCCGCTCGACGTGACGGTGGTCGACCGGGAGCAGCAGGCGCAGGGCTTCTTCTATCGCGCGTGGCGCAATCTGACGCTGCGCGGGTTCGCCACCCGAAGCAGCCTCCAGTCGCTGCGCCAGGCGCTGGAGCAGGAGGCGCTGCTCGCCTACGCGGCCATCGCGGCCGGCGCCAACGCGCCCAAGCTGATCGCCACCTCCGAGCTCGGCCCGGACGCCGTGATGCTGGTCTACGAGCACACCGGCGGCCACACTCTGGACTCGCTGGCGGACGAGGAGATCACCGACGAACTGCTGCGTGACACCTGGCTCCAGGTCAAGGCGCTGCAGTCCAGGCGCATCGCGCACCGCAGGCTGGTGGGTGACGCCATTCTGGTGGATCGTTCCGGCAAGGTGATTATCACCGACCTGCGCATCGGCGAGATCGCGGCGAACAATCTGCTGTTGCGCATGGACATCTCCCAGCTGCTGGTGACCCTGGGCCTGCGTGTGGGCGCCGAACGCGCGGTGGCCTCGGCGGTGAGTGTGCTCGGCCCCGACGCGGTGGCCGACTGCCTGCCGATGCTCCAGCCCATCGCCCTGAGCCGCTCCACGCGCGCGACGCTGCGCAGACTCGCCAGAGAGCGGGCCCAGCGCGAGCGTGAGGCGGTGCTGGAGGCGTCCAAGCACGCGAAACACGCCCGCAGCGAAGAGGCCCCGAGCGACGCCGGGCCGGTACTGGACAAGCCGGACAGGCCGGACAGGCCGGACAGGAAGACCGTTCGGGCGCAGGCGCGGGCGGAGAAGCGAGCCATCGACGAGGCCCTGGACGAGGCACGCGAGGAGGATCTGCTCTCGCAGATCCGCCACGAGGTGCTGCTGATCAGGCCCCAGGCGCCGGTCGAGCCGGCCCGGCTGGAACGGGTGCGCCCACGCACGCTGATCAGTTTCATCGCGGGTGCCATCGCCGCCTACTTCCTGCTGACGCAGCTCACGCACATCGAGTTCGGCCCGCTCATCGCCAACGCCCAGTGGGGCTGGGTGGCCGCGGCCGTACTGTTCTCCGCTGCCAGCTACTTCGCCGCGGCGATGGCGCTGCTGGGGTTCGTGCCCGAGCGGGTGCCGTTCCGGCGGACCGTCGCGGCACAGGTCGCGGGGTCGTTCGTGAAGATCGTCGCGCCCGCCGCGGTCGGTGGCGTCGCACTCAACACGCGCTTCCTGCAGCGCGCGGGCGTGCGGCCGGGGCTCGCGGTGGCGAGCGTCGGCGCGTCGCAGCTGTTCGGTCTGGGCTGCCACATCCTCATGCTGCTGGCCTTCGGCTATCTCACCGGCACCGAGAAGACGCCGTCGCTCTCGCCGTCCCGGACCGTCATCGCGGGTCTGTTGACGGTGGCGGTCCTCGTGCTCGTGGTGACCTCGGTGCCGTTCCTGCGGAAATTCGTCGTCACCCGCGTGAGGTCGCTGTTCGCGGGTGTCGTACCGCGCATGCTCGACGTGCTGCAGCGGCCGCAGAAGCTGGTCACGGGGATCGGCGGCATGCTCCTGCTGACCGCCTGCTTCGTGATGTGCCTGGACGCGTCGATCCGGGCGTTCGGCAGCGAGGGGACCTCGCTCAGCATCGCCAGTGTGGCCGTCGTCTTCCTCGCGGGCAACGCGCTCGGCTCCGCGGCCCCGACGCCGGGCGGCGTGGGCGCCGTGGACGTGACCCTGACCGTCGGTCTGATCGCCGTGGGTCTGCCCAGCGAGGTCGCCGCACCCTCGGTGCTGCTGTTCCGGATGCTGACGCTGTGGCTGCCCGTGCTGCCGGGCTGGCTGGCCTTCAACCACCTGACCCGCAAGGGTGCGCTGTAGCGCGAGGCGGGCGGAGTACGCGGGACCGTGAGGGCTCGTCCGACGACGGGCGGCGAGCGCTCGCCGGTGGTGCGCCGAGTACGGCGTCGTACGTTGTAAGGGCACAGAACAGGTGAGGCGCCGCCGTACCTCGTACGGCTCGCGCCCCGAGCGCCCCACCACGTACGACCGCAGGATGGGATCATGCCGAACCCGCCCCGGATGCGCGCTGCTGCCCTGACCGCCGCTGCCCTGCTGCTGTCCTCCTTGCTGGCGGGATGCGGTGACGGCGGCTCCGAAGACAAGGACCTGACGGCCCAGGAGCTGAGCTGGAGGGACTGCCCCGCACCCTCCCAGGCACAGGGCGGCGCGGGCAGCCCGTCGCCGCTGCCGGACGGCGGGTCATGGCAGTGCGCCACGATGAAGGCGCCCCGCGACTGGGACGACCCCAAGGGTGACACGATCGACATCGAGCTGATCCGGGCGAGGAGCAGTAGCGGCGAGAACCGGCGGATCGGCTCGCTGATCTTCAACTTCGGCGGGCCCGGCGCCTCTGGCGTCACTACTCTGCCCTCCTTCGGCGACGGGTACGAGAAGCTGCGCACCCGCTACGACCTGGTGAGCTTCGACCCGCGCGGGGTCGGCCGCAGCGCTCCCGTGCTGTGCGAGAACGACCAGCAGCTCGACGTCTACTTCCAGCAGGACACCACGCCGGACGACGCCACCGAGCGGACCGAACTGCTGGACAACACCAAGGAGTTCAACGAGGCGTGCGAGGAGAACTCCGAAGGGATGCTGCCGCATGTGCGCACCACCGACGCGGCCCGTGACATGGATCTGATGCGCCAAGTCCTCGGCGACGACAAACTGCACTACTTCGGCATCTCCTACGGCACCGAACTCGGCGGCGTCTACGCCCACCTGTTCCCCAAGAACGTGGGCCGCGCGGTCTTCGACGCGGTGGTCGACCCCACGCAGAACTCCGAGCATGGCTCGCTCGGGCAGGTCAAGGGCTTTCAGCTCGCGCTCGACAACTTCGCCGAGGACTGCACGTCCCAGACCGAGGACTGCCCGATCGGCGACACCGCCCAGGACGTCAAGGACCGTATGGCGAAGCTGTTGAAGGACCTCGACAGCAAGCCGATCCAGGGCGTCTTCCCGCGCGAGCTGACGCAGAGCGCCGCGACCAACGGCATCGCGCAGGCTTTGTACTCGCAGGACCTCTGGCAGTACCTCACCGAGGGTCTGGAGCAGGCGTACGACGGTGACGGCAGGATCCTGATGCTGCTGTCCGACTCACTGAACGGGCGAAGCGAGAACGGCGAGTACAGCAACATCACCGCCGCCAACATCTCGATCAACTGCGCCGACGACAAACCCCGGTACACCCCGGAGTTCGTCGAACAGAGGCTGCCCGAGTTCCGATCCGCCTCGCCCCTGTTCGGCGACGCCTTCGCCTGGGCCATGCTCAGCTGCACCGACTGGCCCGTGGCGGGTGCCGCCGACCATCCCGACGTCAGCGCGCCCGGCTCCGCGCCGATCCTCGTCGTGGGCAACACGGGCGACCCGGCCACACCGTACGAGGGCGCGCGGCGGATGGTGGAGGCACTGGGCGAAGGGGTGGGTGTCGAGCTGACGTACAAGGGCCAGGGGCACGGGGCCTACAACAGCGGGAACCAGTGCGTGCAGGACGCGGTGAACGGATACCTGCTGGACGGGAAGGTGCCGGCGGCCGGCACGGTCTGCTCGTGAGACCACTGCGCGAAGCAGACCACCAAAGAAGCAAGTATCCGCAGGTCAGAGAGTTATCCACAGGCCGCAACGGGCTGTTCGCGATCTGCCTACTATGGCCTGACCGCCATCCGCGGCACGGTGCGGACGGCCTGCGAGGGGGGAAGTGACATGGCGCGTCTCGTACGGTGGACGGCTCTGACAGGGGCAGCTGTCCTGTTGGCGGCGGGCTGCACCGGCGGCTCGTCGGGCGGCGCGGATGCCGAGGGGGAGACAGACGGCGCGAGGTCGCCGGCCGCCTCCGCCGGTGCGGCGACGCCACTGCCGTCGTCACTGACCTCGCAGAAACTCGACTGGGGGCGCTGCAAGGCCACCGGGGACATCCCCGCGCCGGGCGACGAGTGGCAGTGCGCGACGCTTGAAGCGCCGCTGGACTGGACGAAGCCGGAAGGCCGCACGATCGACCTCGCGTTGATCCGCGCCAAGGCCACCGGCGACGACCGCATCGGCTCGCTCCTGTTCAACTTCGGCGGCCCCGGCAGCTCAGGGACGTCCACGCTGCCGTGGTACGCCACCAACACGTCCGAGCTGGGCGAGCGGTACGACCTGGTGAGCTGGGACCCGCGCGGGGTGGGCGCCAGTGAGGGCGTCCGCTGCCGCGGCGACAAGGAGATCCAGGCCTCCGAATCCGTGGACATCACGCCGGACACCCCGGCCGAGGAGACGGCGTACTTCCGGGACGCCGCCGCCTTCGGCGAGGGCTGCCAGAAGTCCGAGGGCGCCCTGTTGGCACATGTGTCGACCACCGACACCGCCCGCGACATGGATCTGATGCGCCAGGTCCTCGGCGACACGAAGACGCACTACTTCGGCATCTCCTACGGCACCGAACTCGGCGGCGTCTACGCCCACCTGTTCCCGAAGAACGTCGGGCGCCTGATCCTGGACGCGGTCGCCGACCCGAGCGCCGACACCGCGGGACACGCGGAGAACCAGACCAGGGGCTTCCAACGCGCGCTGAACAACTACCTCCGCTCCACCGGCCAGGACGCGGAAGAGGGCACCCGGAAGATCGTGAACCTGCTGAAGCGGATCGATGCCAGTCCGCTGTCGACGTCGTCCGAGCGGAAGCTCACGGAGACACTCGCCCTCACCGGCCTGATCCAGCCGCTGTACAGCAAGGCGAGCTGGCCGATGCTGACCAGCGCACTGGAGGCGGCCGAACGAGGCGACGGCACGGAACTCCTGGCGCTCTCCGACAACTACAACGATCGGGACGCGTCGGGCCGCTACGGCACGGGGTCCCACTCGCAACGGGTCATATCGTGCCTGGACGACAAGCAGCGGCCGACGGTCGAAGAGACGAAGAAGCTGCTGCCTCGGTTCGAGAAGGTCTCGCCCGTGTTCGGCCCGATGCTGGGCTGGGACATCGGAGGCTGGTGTCACGCATGGCCGGTGGCCGGGCAGTACGACACCCCGGAGGTGAGCGCGCCGGGTGCGGCGCCGATCCTGGTGGTCGGCAACACCGGCGACCCGGCGACGCCGTACGAGGGCACCCGGAAGATGGCGAACGAACTGGGCAAGGACGTCGGCGTGATGCTCACGTGGAAGGGCGAGGGCCACGGCGCGTACGGCAAGGGAAGTGCCTGCGTCGACTCCACGGTCAACGCGTACCTGTTGGAGGGGAGCGTGCCGAAGGACGGCAAGGTCTGCTCATGACGACGGCGGGGGCTTCGCGCACCCATGATG
>NZ_JBHVGZ010000002.1:174668-191549 GCF_042800355.1 Streptomyces sp. NPDC057623 | reverse complement strand
GCCAAATGTGGGTTTGTGGGGGGGAAGGGAAAAGAGGAAGGAAGGTGTCGGTGAAGAACAGGGGGGGGGCCCCAAAACCCAAGGAGGAAAAAACCCCCCCGCCGTTGGAGCCGAATTCGCCTTACCGGCGAGGCCGTCCGCTCAGTAGACCGGCTTGTGCGGCTCGATCTGGTTGACCCAGCCGATCACACCGCCGCCGACGTGCACGGCGTCGGCGAAGCCCGCGGACTTCAGGACCGCGAGGACTTCCGCGCTACGGACACCCGTCTTGCAGTGCAAGACGATCTTCTTGTCCTGCGGAAGGCTCTCCAGGGCGGTGCCCATCAGGAACTCGTTCTTCGGGACCAGCCGGGCGCCGGGGATCGAGACGATCTCGTACTCGTTGACCTCGCGGACATCGATGATCTCGATGTTCTCGCCGTCGTCGATCCACTCCTTGAGCTGCTTGGGAGTGATCGTCGAGCCGGCGGCCGCCTCCTGGGCCTCCTCGGAGACGACGCCGCAGAACGCCTCGTAGTCGATGAGCTCGGTGACGGTCGGGTTCTCGCCGCAGACCGCGCAGTTCGGGTCCTTGCGGACCTTGACCTGGCGGTACTGCATCTCCAGAGCGTCGTAGATCATCAGGCGGCCGACCAGCGGCTCACCGATGCCGGCGAGAAGCTTGATGGCCTCGTTGACCTGGATGGAGCCGATGGACGCGCACAGCACGCCCAGCACGCCGCCCTCGGCGCAGGAGGGAACCATGCCGGGCGGCGGGGGCTCCGGGTAGAGGCAGCGGTAGCAGGGGCCGTGCTCGGACCAGAAGACGGAGGCCTGGCCGTCGAAGCGGTAGATCGAGCCCCACACGTACGGCTTGTTCAGCAGCACGCAGGCGTCGTTGACCAGGTAGCGCGTGGCGAAGTTGTCCGTGCCGTCGACGATCAGGTCGTACTGGCTGAAGATGTCCATCACGTTCTCGGCCTCGAGCCGTTCCTCGTGAAGGATCACGTTCACGTACGGGTTGATGCCGAGGACGGAGTCGCGCGCGGACTCGGCCTTGGAGCGGCCGATGTCGGCCTGGCTGTGGATGATCTGGCGCTGCAGGTTCGACTCGTCGACCTCGTCGAACTCCACGATGCCGAGCGTGCCGACGCCCGCGGCGGCCAGGTACATCAGCGCTGGCGAGCCCAGGCCACCGGCGCCCACAGCCAGCACCTTGGCGTTCTTCAGCCGCTTCTGCCCGTCCATCCCCACGTCGGGGATGATCAGGTGGCGGGAGTACCTGCGGACCTCGTCTACGGTGAGCTCGGGGGCGGGCTCGACCAGGGGTGGCAGCGACACGGGGACTCCGTTGGTCGGTCGATCACTACGGTTGTTCTCTCCGTAACAGTGCCATGGCCTTTTTCATTCCGAGACACCTGTTCCGATCCGCGAGACGATTTCGTCCCAGTAGCCGGGCATGGCCTCCCATGGGTCGGTGCGCCCGCTGTCAGTGCGGTCGGTGAACCAGATGGTCGCGGCGCCCTGCCAGCGGGCGATGCGCAGTGCCTCGTCGAGGTGGCCGAGCGGCACGCTGTGGACGAGGTGGCAGAAGCGGTCGGGCGGGTAGTCGGCCGTCCACTCGGCCACCTGCGACCAGCGGTAGTCGCTCCACGAGCCGCGGAAGGTGACCAACTGGTCGGCGCACTCGGCGTAGCCGGGGTGGGGGTGGGTGCCGTGGCCGAGGACGATGTGGGCCTTGTCACGGAGCGCGCGGAGCGCGGTGACCGTGCGACGGATCTCGGGCAGAGCGGCGCGCTCGGTGGGGCACCGGTCCAGGAGGAAGCCGTCGACCCGGTACCAGTCGAGGTAGCGATGGGCCTCGGAGATCACCTCGCCGAAGGCGCGGGCGCCGTGGGCCGTGTCGAGGTGGGGAGTGTCGAGGTGGGCTGTGTCCAGGTGGCCGAGGACGCGGACTCCGGCGTTGTGGAGCCTTCCGACGGCCTCCAGGCAGCGCGGGTCGGGGCGGGTGCCGGGGCCGTCGGCGACGTCGAGGACGACCCAGTGCACGGGGGTGCCGGGGCGGGTGAGTTCCCCCCACTCGGCCGGAGCGAGCAGGGGGTGCGCGTAGCCGGGGATGGCCAGGCCCGTGCGGAGGGCCGTGCTCGCTGTGGTGGGCGTGGTGCCGGTCAGATACGGCATGCCGCCTCCATCCAGATATCGCCCAGAGACTCCTCGAGGTTGATCCGCGGGCGCCAGCCGAGCCGGTCACGTGCGGTGCGTACGTCGGCCTGCTGCCAGCTGCCGCAGCCGTCCGGGTACGGGTACACGACCGGGGCGGACTGGCCCGCGTGTGCGGAGTGGACCGCATGGGTCGCGTGCATCACATGGTCCGAGTCGGCGCGGGGGTGGCCGATGGACGGGCGCAACGGGCCGGGCGGGCCGTCGAGTTCGTGGAGGGCGCCGCCGTAGCCGGCCACGCGGGCGAGGACGGCGGCGGCGTCGCGGAGGCGGACGGCGCGGCCCGAGCCGATGTTGATGACGCCCTGCGCTGCGGACAGCGAGGCGGCATGGACGGCGCGGGCCACGTCGCGGACGTCGATGAAGTCCCGCTGGGCACCGAGGCCGGTGAGTTTGAGCTCGCCGTCGCCCGACTGCATGGCGCGACGCATGGCCTCGGCGAGTCGGCCGAGGGGGGACCCGGCGGGGGTGCCTGGGCCCGCGGGTGAGAAGACCCGCAGGACCACGGCGTCCAGGCCGGAGCCCAGCACCAGTTCGGTGGCGGCGAGTTTGCTGACGCCGTACGGGCCACCGGGGCGGGGGACGGCGTCCTCGGCCGTGGAGGAGCCCGGCTGGCTCGGGCCGTACTCGGCGCCGCAGCCGATCTGCACGAGGCGGGCGCCGCAGCCGCTGCGGCGCAGGGCCTCGCACACGGTGGCGACGGCGACGGTGTTGTGACGGGTGAGTTCGCGGGCACCGCCCCTGGTGGCGCCGGCGCAGTTGATGACGACGCCGGGGTGGACCGCGTCGAGGAAGCGGGTGAGGGCACCGGGGCTGCCGGACGCGAGGTCGAAGCGGACGTCGGCGTCGTCACCGCGGCCGAGGGCGGTGAGCTGGACGGCGGGGTCGGCGAGGAGACGGTCGGCTACGAAGCGGCCGAGGTAGCCGTTGGCTCCGATCAGCAGGACTCTCATCGGGCGGCTCCCGCGGCCGAGGGGTGATCGGGTCGGGAGGTGATCATTTGGGGTTCTCCTTCAGGGGGTCTCAGACGGAGGGGTTGAGGTGGTGATGCCTCCGGTTGTGGCGCTGTACGGGCTGTCGTGCTTGCGGCGGCCCGTGCGGTTGCCGGGCTTCACGGCTGGTCCCGCGTCGCATGTGCCGATGCCCTCGTGAGGGTGCGGGTCGCGTGCAGCAGGAGGGTCAGGGCGGCGGTGCCGCAGGCGATGGTCGGGATGGCGGCCGGGCCCCCGGTGTCGACGAGGGCCTGGACGGGGGTGGCCAGCCAGGCGCAGCCGGGGAGGCGCGCGGCGAAGAGGGCGGCCAGGGCCGTTGCCTCGGCCGAGGCCGCGGCGGTGAGGACGAGCACCGGGGCGTGGGTGAAGCCGTGGCTGGCCAGGAGGCGGCAGAGGAACAGGAGGGCGCCCAGGGTGAGCGTCTGGGGGTAGGTGGCGGGCTGGTCCAGGGCGGTGGTGACCAGGGCCAGTAGGGCTGCCAGGGCGCAGAGGTAGAGGGTGAACGCCCCCAGGAGCAGGGGCTTCGCGGAGGTGGCGAACTCCTCCAGGGCCCGGCTGGACGAGAGTTTGCGGCGGGCTCGTACGGCGAGGAAGTGGGCGCACCATGCCGCCGGGACGCAGGACAGGGTGAGCGCCAGGGCGGGGGCGGTGGTGAGAGGCCAGGGGCCTTCGGCGGCGCCGGCGGGGAGGGCGTCGGGCCCCCCGCTGGCGGCGGCCCGGAGGAGTCCTTCGCCGAGGAGGGCGTAGGCGACCAGCCAGGAGACGCGGGCGGTGGCCGGGTGCCTGTGGTCCGTAGTCGCGAGGGGGCCTCGGGCCAGGGCCGCGCGCACGGCCAGCGTCACGGCGAGGGCTCCTGCGGCGGCCGCGATCAGGCGGGACTCGCCGTGGGTGAGATGCAGGGCGGTCACGGCCGCCGCGCACAGGGCTCCGGGGAGGAGGGTGAGGAGGATCCAGTCGGCCCGGGCTCGGGGGGTGGTGAGGGGTGGAGCGCCGGGGGCCGCTTCGGCGTCACGGGGCGCTCGGGCGTACATCTCCTCCGCGAGCGAGAAGACGTCCCGGTGCAGGAAGCGGGAGGCGGTGCGGTCGGTGATGCCGTGGGCCTCCAGGCCGGCGGCGATCTCCAACGGGTCCACCGCGCGTTCGCACAGGTCCCGGTGACGGTGCATCAGCGCTTTGACGGGATCCGCGCCGGTACGGCGGGTGGGGGTCGGTCGAGTGCCCGGGGTGGAGGTCGGTGTGGCCGGGGTGCCGGGCTGCGCGTCGGCTGTGCGTTCCCCGGCGTCGCTCTCCGCTGTGAGCCACCCTTCCGACCGCTCGTCCCAGGGCCCGGGGCTGGTCGGAGCCCCGGGGCGGTCCAGTCCGCCCAGGCCGCTGCTCATCGCGCTCCCTCCGTCGCGGGCAGCGCCGTGGCGCGTACGGGGGCTCCCGGCGGTCGGGCCGGGCCGCCGCGGGCCACCAGGCGGGCCGTTCGCCCCGTCCAGCGGCCGGGGACGTGGGCCTCGGCGGGGACGGCGAAGGGCAGGGGGTCTCCGGCCTCGTCGAGGGGGAGGCGGCGGACCGGGGTGCGCGAGACGATCTCCAGGTAAATGCCGTGAAACGCCGCGACGTTCTGCTCGACGGTGAACAGTTCGAGCGCACGCGCGCGTGCGGCCGCGCCCAGACGCGCGCGGCGCTCGGGGTCGCGCAACAGCGCCACACAGGCTTCCGCGAGCGCCCGCGGATTGCGCGGGGGCACGACGAGACCGGTGCCGCCGATGACCTCCACCACCGCGCCGACGTCGGTGGACACCGTCGCGCGGCCGCTGAACATGGCTTCGACCAGGCCGACCGGGAAGCCCTCGACGACGCTGGACAGGACGGCCACGGCACCCGAGGCGTACGCGTCAGCGAGGGTCGGGATCTCCGGGCCGCCGATCTCCTCGAAGGAGACCGGATTGTCGCCGACGGTGTGCGGGCCCTCGGCCTCGTCGGGGAAGAGCTGCGCGGCCAGCGCCCTGCAATGGCCGAGGTAGGCGGCGCCCTCGTCGCCCGAGGGGGTGCCGACGATCCGCAGGCGTGCCTTCGGCTCCTCCTTGCGCACCTCGGCGAAGGCGTGCAGCAACGACACGATGTCCTTGGCCGGTTCGATACGGCCGACCCAGACGAGCGCGTCCGGATCCGCGCACTCCGGGGCCTCGCCGACCTCCGCGAAGCGGGAGGCGTCCATGCCGGGGTAGACCGTGCGGAGCTTCGCGCGGTCGGCGCCGCAGCGCTCCTGCCAGCGGCGGGCATGGCCGTTACCGGGTGTGATGAGAGTGGCCCGGGCGTAGGTCTCGGCGGCGAGCCTGCCGTGGAGGGAGGCGAGCACGGAGCGTACGGCGGGCGAGGACTCGGGAGCGGCCAGGTAGTGCGTGCGCAGGCGGACGCCGTACTCGGTCAACAGCAGCGGTACACCGCAGAAGTGGTGGGCGAGCAGTCCGGGCAGGGCCGCGGCACCACCGGACGTGGCGTGGCACAGGTCGACCGAGCCCAGGCCGTCGTCCTCGTACCAGTCGAGCGAGAGGGGGCGCAGGGCGCGTTCCAGCTGCGCGGCGACGGCCAGCAGATCGGGTACGCGCGCCTCGCGCGCCGTACGCAGGGCGCCCGGCGCTCGGCACGCGCGCTCGAGTGCGCGCACGGCGGCCTCGGAGCGGAGCGCTCCCACCAGCCCGCCTTCGTCGCGGGCGAGTTCGGCGAGTCCGTACAGCGCGTTGCCGAAACGGTCCGCCTCAGTGGCCGACGCGTCCTCGGAAGACCCGGATGTGTCGGTGGCGCCCCCCGCGCAGAGCGCTCCCACCAGCTCGCCGTAGCACTCGGCGAACCTGCGGCGCGCGCGACGTCCGTACCCCACCCCGTCGTCCTCGGCCGCCCACAGCGGCGCCGTGCGCACCCGGCTGACCTGCGGTGGCAGCGGGACCCAGCCCTCGTCCTCCTGGCGCTCGCTGCGGCTGAGCGCGTAGATGTCGAACTCGTGCTGCCCGAGCCCGCGCACGAGCCGGTCGCACCAGAGCCTGGCGTCACCGCTCACATACGGATAGCCACCCTCCGCAATCAGTCCGATGCGCACGAGTACACCCCCGATCTCCCTAAGGGGAGCCGCCGTTCCCCCGGCGGCTCACAGCGGGACGAACGTATGCGGACAAGGCGGTGGTGCGACGGACGGTTGTCCATCGCACCACCAAAAGGGGTGAACGGTCGTAACTTTCCCGTGCAGGTCGCGTTCCGTCGCGCTAGGAGATCAAACGCGCACGCATCGTCACACCTGAACGCCTCGGGCGGTCACACGGTGGCCAACTCCCGTCGCGCGGACCGCCGCTGGGCCGCGATCCGCGGGTCGAGCGACGGTACGGCGGCCAGGAGCTGCCTGGTGTACGGGTCCTGCGGGTTGTCGTACACCTCGTCGGCCGGCCCCTCCTCGACGATCCGCCCGCGCCGCATCACCGCGACCCGGTCGCTGACCTGGCGTACGACGGCGAGGTCGTGCGCGACGAAGACGAGCGCGAGTCCGAGTTCGCGTTGCAACTCGCCCAGCAGAGCCACGACCTGGGCCTGTGTGGTGACGTCCAGTGCGGAGACGGGCTCGTCGCAGACGATGACGCGCGGGTCGGCGGCGAGCGCCCGCGCGATGCCCACGCGCTGGCGCTGACCGCCGCTGAACTCGTGCGGGTAGCGGTCGAAGTGCGCCCGTTCGAGCCCCACGCGCTCCAGCAGTTCCCGTACGCGCCCTCGGATGCGCCCCTCGTCCGACTCGCCACGCGCGCGGAGCGGGTCGGCGATCGACTCACCCACGCTGCGGCGGGGGTTGAGGGAGGAGACCGGGTCCTGGAAGACCATCTGCACCGAGGGATTCACGCCCACACGCGCGTGGCCGTCGTCGCGGACCTCGCCCGCCGTCGGCTCCAGGAGCCCGACCAGCATGCGCCCCAGCGTCGTCTTGCCACTGCCGCTCTCCCCCACGACCCCGAGGGTCTCACCGCGGTGGATCTTCAGCGACACGTCGTCCACGGCCGCGAACGCCCGTTTCCCGCGCCCGAACTCACGCCGGAGGCCGGTCGCCTCCAGCACGGTCTCGGCCGGCTCCTTCACGGGGACCTGGGCCGGCACCTTGACCAGGGCCCGGGCCGGCACCTCCGCCGACTTCTCCGCGGCCCCCTCCGCCGACGCCTGCGCATGCCCTGCCGGCGCCCCTGAGACGGCTCGCGGCGCGTCCACGCGCGGGACCGCGCCGAGCAGTTCGCGGGTGTACGGCTGGGCGGGCGATCCCAGTACGGCGGCGACCGGCCCGTGTTCCACCGCCCGACCGTGCCGCATCACCAGCACGTCGTCGACGCTCTCCGCGGCCACACCCACGTCGTGCGTGACGAGGAGCAGCCCCATACCCGTCTCCTCGCGCAACGCGTGCAGCAGGTCGAGGATCTGGGCCTGGACGGTCACGTCGAGCGCGGTCGTCGGCTCGTCGGCGATGAGCAGGCCGGGCTCGCAGGCCAGCGCCATGGCGATGAGGGCGCGTTGACGCATGCCGCCGCTGAACTCGTGCGGACGCGAGCGGGATCGCCGTGGCGCGTCCGGAATGCCGACCCGGTCCAGCACCTCCACCGCACGCGCGCGTGCCGCTCGCCGCGACACACGCGTGTGGACGCGATACACCTCGGCGATCTGGTCGCCGATCGCGTAGTACGGGTCGAGGGAGGACAGCGGGTCCTGGAAGACCATCGCGGCCTTCCTGCCGCGCAGCCTCCGCAGCCCCTCGTCCGATGCCTCCCGCACGTCGACACCGGCGACCTCGATCGCACCGCCGACGCGCGCTCCCGTGCCCCGGTGCAGCCCGAGCAGGGCGGAGGCGACGGTGGACTTGCCGGAGCCGGACTCGCCGACCAGGGCGAGGGCGGCGCCCTGCTCCAGGCGGAAGGAGAGGCCATCGACAGCACGCAGGGACCCGAACTCGACGGTGAGGTCCGTGACGTTCACCAGACTCATGTGAGCACCACCCGTCGGTCGGCCAGCGCGTACAGGACATCTGCGACGACGTTGGCGACGACCACGAAGAAACCGATGACCAGGACCATGCCTACGACGACGGGAAGGTCGACCACCTTGACCGCATGGACCAGTTCCTGACCGATACCGGGCAGACCGAAGAGCGTCTCGGTGAGCACCGCGCCCCCGACCGCGCTGCCGAAGTTGTTGGCGTTGAGCGCGATGACCGGCGCGAACGCCCCGCGCAGCGCGTGCCGCCCGATGACCGACCGCTCGCCCACGCCGTACGCCCGGAAGGTCCGGATGTGGTCCTCCGCCAGCGTCTCCAGCATCGCCGCCCGGGTCAGCCGGGCGAACGCGGCGGCCTCGATCAGGGCGAGCGAGAGCCAGGGCAGCAGCAGGTTCCACGCCCACTGTTCCGGGTCGTCGGTCAAGGCGACGTACTGCGGGAACGGCAGCAGTTGCAGTTGTCCGCAGACGACGATCATCAGGATCAGGCCGATGACGAAGACCGGGGTCGCCACGCCCGCGAGCGTGATACCGGTCAGCAGCCGCTCGGTGAGACGGCCGCGCCGCCATGCGGACAGGACTCCGGTGCCGACGCCGAGGACCAGCCACAGCACCATCGCCCCGAACACGAGCGACAGGCTGACCGGTAGCTTCGCCAGGATCAGCACAGTGACCTGCTGGTCGCTCTGGTACGACAGCCCCAGGCAGGGCGCGGAGCAGTGCTGCACCGCGGTGCCGGTCGAGTAGTCCTGGCCGGCGACCAGGCCCTCCAGGAAGTGCCAGTAGCGCACATACAGCGGGTCGTGGAGGTGCAGTTGCTCCGCGACCTGCTGCACCTGGGCCGGCGAGCACCGCGGGCCGCAGGTGATCTGGGCGACGTTGCCGGGGGTGACGTAGAAGACGACGTAGACGATCACCGAGACGGCGAACAGGGTGACGACGGCGCCGATGAGGCGGCGCAGGGCGAACCCTCCGAAGCCGCTCATGCCTTGGCCTCCCTCTTGCGGCCCGTCCCCACGCGCAGCCGCGACGCCGCGCGCGGGTCGAGCGCCGTGCGCACGCCGTCGCCGAGGACGGTCAGGGCGAGGACGGTCACGAAGAGCGCTCCGGCGGGCAGCAGCAGGTACTGCGGAGCGGCCTGGTACCAGACGTCGGCGGCGGTGAGCATCTGTCCCCACGACGGCGTCGGCGGCTTCACGCCGACGCCCAGGAAGGACAGGGCGGCCTCGACGGTGATGTTGGTGGGGACGAGCAGTGCCGCGTACGTGATGACCGGTGCCGCGACCCCCGGCAGCAGTTCACGGCGGGCGATCCGCCATGAGCCCCAGCCGCTGAGCCTGGCGGCGGAGACGTAGTCCAGTTCCTTGAGGGTGAGCGTCTGGGCCCGCACGATCTTCGCGATGTTGCCCCATGCGATCAGACCGATCACGAGGGCGACCAGCACGGGCCGCGGGAAGCTCGACGGCACGATCGCGAGCAGCGCCAACGACATGATCATCAACGGCATCGCCACAATGATGTCGGTGAACCGGCTCAACAGTTGATCAACCCATCGGTTCCCGAGCGCGGCCGCGACGCCCACCACGACTCCGATGACGACCTGGACGACGGTCGCCGCCAGTGCGACCCCCAGGGAGACCCTGGCCCCGTACACCAGCCGCGCGAACAGGTCTCGCCCGGTCTGCGGTTCGACGCCGAGCCAGTGGTCGGCGCTCACTCCCCCGAACGACCCGATGGGCACGCCCCCGCGCGCGGAGTCCACGAGGGACGGATGGTACGTGGTCGGGTCCTGGCCCTCGATCGCGGTGAGCAGCGGTGCGGCGAGCGCGACCAGGACGAGCAGCGCGACAACGACCGCCGCGACGAGGGCGGCGCGCTGCGTCCGCAGCCGTCGCCAGAACTGACGGGCCCCCGAGGCCCCCGGGACGTTGGTGTCCGCCCCGGGGGTCTGGGAGGTCAACAAGGTCTCGCTCATGATGACTTGACCAGACTCATTGATGACTTGACCAGGCCCATGGACTACTTGACCGCGGCCTGGGAGATGTCCAGAACACCGGTCCAGTCACTGATCACGACGTTCTTGATGTTCTTGCCGTACAGCCGCTTGTAGACGGGGTGGAACAGCGGGACGGTCAGCGCCTGCTCGCCGATCTTCTTGTCCAGCGCACCCCACCGCTTGGCGGCGGCGTCAAGATCGGTCAACTTGTTGATCGAGTCAATCTCGTCATTGACCGACTTGTCATTGAGCAGACCCGTGTTGAAGTTCGCGCCGTCCTTGACGATCTGCCGGCCGTCGAAGATCGGGGCGAGGAAGGGACCGCCGGAGGGCCAGTCGGCACCCCAGTGCGCGAGGAAGAAGCCGGGCTCGGTCTTCACGTTGTGGATCTTGTCGGAGTAGTCGTTCTCCTCCAGACCCTCCAGCTTGACCGTGATGCCGGCCTTCTTCAGCGCGTCCTGGACCGCGGTCGCGATCTCGGGGCTGGTCTCGAAGTCCTTGGCGTTGGAGTGGGTCAGGGTGACGGTCAGCCCGTTCGCGTAACCGGCCTCCTTCAGCAGCTCCTTGGCCTTGGCCGCGTCACCGGCCCTGCCCGCCGGGAAGAGGTCGTACGGCGTGTGACCGAAGGACTTCTGGTCGGGCAGGAAGGTGGTGGCGGGCTCGGCCAGCGCGGACCCGCCCGCGGCGTTGACCACGGACGACCGGTCGATGGCGTACGAGATCGCCTGCCGCACCTTGACGTTGTCGAACGGCTTGATCGTCGGGTTGAACGCGATGTAGTTGGTGTAGCCGAAGTGTCCGGTGCCGACGCGAGAAGCAAGTTCCTTGTCGCCGGTCACCTTGGCCAGCTCGGCCGGGCCGAGGTTGGTGTCCGTGGTGACCGCGGCCGCGTCCGCGCCCTGGGACGCGGACAGCCGCTGGTTGATCACGGACGAGTCGAGCCCGGACCGTACGTCGATCTTGTCGGGGTAGGCCTTGCGCTCGGCGTCCGTCGAGGCGGACCAGTGCGTGTTGCGCTCCAGGACGATCCGCTCGCCGTCGTTCTCGTTGCTGACGACCTTGTACGGGCCGGAGGAGACCGGGTGCTCCTCGTACTTCGTGCCGGTGTCCTTGCCCTTCGGTACCGGCGTGAACTGCGTCTGCGTCGCCAGGTACGGGAACTCACCCTCGGGCTTGTTCAGATGGAAGACGATGGTCCGCGCGTCCGGCGTCTCGATCGCCGAGAGGCCCTTCTTGTCCTTGTACGGCCCCTGGTAGCCGGCCGCACCGACCAGCCAGTCCCTCAAGTACGGTGCGCCGCCGGAGAGTTCAGGGGCGAAGGAGCGCTCGATGCCGTACTTGATGTCGGCCGAGGTGATCGCGGTGCCGTCCTCGTACTTGAGGCCCTCCTTGAGGGTGTACGTCCACACGGTCGCGTCCTTGTTCGGGCGCCCGGTGTCGGTGGCGAGGTCGGGGACGACCTTGGCGCCGGCCTCACCGTTCTCGCGGTTGCGGGTGGTGAGCGTACGGAAGACCAGGGAGGGGACGTTTCCGCCGCCGGAGGTGTACAGCCGGGCGGGATCGAAGTCCTGCTGCGGATTGGAGTTCAGGACCGTGAGCGTGCCGCCCTTGTGGGGCGTGGAGTCGCCGCCGGCACTCTTGGCATCGTTGTCCTCAGGCCCGCAGGCGGCGGCGCCCGCTGCCACGACCAGGCTGACGGATGCCGCGGCCACGCGGCGCGCTATGACGGACGGTTGACGCATCGGAGACGACCTCTCGAAGGGGAATGAGTCTCGAATGGCGAGACGAATTGACGCGGAGTGAGACGGATGTGAACAGACGTCTGCCCTGGCGCCGGGTCGTCGGAGGTCCATGAGCGAGCCACGGGCCGGGAAACCGGTCAGCGGCTCACAGGAAGAGAGGAAGATCGCGACGCGAACGCCCAGGGGCGAGCGTCAGCGACAGTGAATGTCGGCCACGCACAGCGCGGTCACACCGATGAGCGCCAGCTCGATGGCGGCGCGAGAGGTGGTGTGACGGGACGACATGTGCAGAAATATGTATGAACTCGCTGCACATGTCAATGTGACTTATGAGTCACCCGTCAACTCCCGGGGTAGACCCAGGGGTTGGCCCGGCAGTGGATCCCGTCGTGGTCGAGGAACTTGGTCTGCTGCTGCATGACCGGGGCCAGCTCCCCGTCCTTGTCGCAGGTCACGTGGGGGTAGCCGAGCCGGTGGCCGACCTCGTGGTTGATCAGCATCTGCCGGTAGGCGTGGATGCGGTCCCCGTACGTCTTCGACCCCTGCGCCCATCTGTACGCATTGATCATGACGCGCTCGGTGGCGGCGGAGTCGCACGACACATTGTCGACGGTGGTGTCCAGACCGGACTTGGCGCACCAGTCTGCCGTCGTTCCGGGGCTGGCCAGCGTGATCACGAAGTCCGGCTTGCCGGAGTAGACGCGCTCGAAGGTGTAGGCCCCGTTGTGCGCCCAGCTCCGGTCGTCGTTGAGCGTCTTCTGCACGGCCTCGGCGAAGAGCTCGCCGTCGAGCCCGAGCCCTTGCTCCACATCCACGCGATAGGTGAACTTCTGCCCCCTGCCGGGCGCCTTGTCGACACCCCGGATCGCCTCGAACTTCCCCGAGCCCTCCAGCGTGGCGCTCAGCGCGTACCGCTCGCCCATCTTCTGCTCGTACGTCAGCGGCGTCGCGCTCGGCGAGCCGGACGGCGTCGGCCGCCCGTCCCCGCGCGAGGCGGCCGGGTCACGGGCGTCCCGCGCCTCGTCGGCGGCGGACTGCGACCGCACGTCGCCGTCGTCCCGCCCCTGCGCGACCTGACCGGCGACGACGACGGCCAGGACGGTGACGACCGCGGCAGCCGCGATGCCGGAGAAGGTCCGGCCCTTGCCGCCCTGGGCCGAGACGGGCTCACCGGTCGGCGGTGCGCCGTCGTCCCGGCCGGGATCCGCCAGGCCGGGATCGACGTCGCTCGCGACGCCGTCGCCGGCACCGGTCCGGGTGCCCCAGTCGGTGACGGAGGCGTACGGGTCGGACGCGTGCGCTGTCTCGGACGTGCGGGGCGCGAAGACGTCGACGTCCCCGTCGAATGCCTCGACGTAGTCCTGCCTGGGCCCTTCCGACGGCCATGCCCGCCGGGGCCGCGGCAGCGGAACACCGGTCGCGGGTGGGGCGCCGACCGCCGGGGAAACGCCGTAAGCGACACCCGTACGCCCCCTCAACTCGCCCCAGCCACCACCGGGTTCACGCTGCTGGGGATGGCCGCCGCGGGCCTGCGGGGCGCCATGGGCCGGCGTGCCGTCGGGGAACCTCGGAAAGCCGTGCGCGGGCGTACCGTCGGGCAGCCTCGGGACACCTTGCGCGGGCGTACCGTCCGGGAACCCGGGAAAGCCGTGCGCGGGCGTACCGTCGGGAAAGCCCCGCCCGCCGTACCCAGGGGCCCCGCCGGGGGGCACCCCCTGCCGAGGGGGATACGGACCCGGCACCCGGCGAGCACCGGGCCCACCGGACTGCGGCCAACCGCTCTGGCCCGCGCCCGGCCCGGACGGGCCCCGAGGGGCCGCACCCGTCTGCGGCGGTGCTCCCCGGGAGTCCTGCCGCGCGGTCGTGTCCGCGCTGTCACGTTTGGGCTTGGCGGCAGGCCCGCGGCGGCTGTGGCGTCCCACGTCGCGCCTCAGCTCCCCGCGTTCTCTGTCACGGACTCATCATCCTCGCCACCGGCCGCGATCCCGCTCCGGGCTCCGCCCCGAACACGCCCCACAGCCGCCGCCCCTTCCGACTCCGTACCTTCCGGCTCCGTACCTTCCGACTCCGTACCTTCCGGCTCCGGCGCCTCCGCGCGGAGTTCACGGAACGCCCGGGCAACCATCTCCGGGTACTCCATCATCGCCACGTGCCCGGCCTCCGGCAGGCTCAGCAGGCGCGAGTCTCGGAAGCTGCGCGCGGCCTTGCGGCACATGCGGTAGCCGACGAGCTGGTCGCGACCGCCGTAGATGAGCAGCGTCGGTGCCAGCACCCGCTCGGCCTGGCGCCACAGCGCGTGCTGACCGCCGAGGGTATACGCGTTGACCAGCCCGCGTGCGGAACGCGTCATCGCGTCCCAGAAGTACGGCAGTTGCAGCCGGCGGTCCATCTCCTCGACGGCGTTGCTGAATCCTTCCGGCGACACGCGCGCGGGGTCGCCGTAGCACAGCTGCATCACGCCACGGACCCGCTGCTCCGCCGTCCACTGCTGGGTCAGCCGGGTGAAGAGCGCCGTCACCCCGGGCACCGCGAGCAGCGCCGTGGGCACGGCGCTGCGCTGGACGCGGATCTCGGGGAGGGCGGGCGACACGAGCGTGAGCGTACGGACCAGGTCGGGACGTACCGCGGCGACGCGCGTGGTGACCGCGCCGCCGAGGGAGTTGCCGAAGAGGTGTACGGGGCCCCGGCCGGACGCGTCGAGATAGCGGATCACCGCGCGTGCGTGCGCGGTGATCGAGTAGTCGCCGTCGTCCGGCGGCGGCGAGTCGCCGAAGCCCGGCAGGTCGACGGCCTCGCAGTCGACCTCTTCGTCGAGCAGCTCCATCAGCGCCGACCAGTTCTGCGAGGAACCGCCGAGTCCGTGGACGTACAGCGCGGGCGGCAGCCCCTCACGCGCGGGCGGTCTCGACCGCACCGTCAGCGTGATCCCCGGCAGCCCGACCGAGCGCAGCCGCTCCCCCTTCGCGACCCTGACGGTCGCCACCTTGGGGAGCACATTGGCGGCCGGCGCTGACGGGAGCTCGGTCGAAGACATGCGGCAATGTTACGAGACGATCACGCACTGGTTCATGTGTTCGCCGTCACAAGTCGACACGTACATGGCAGTTTCCGCGCCGGAAATCCGGCCACCCGCATCACCACGACGTAAGCCGTCCGAAGCACACCGAATTGCCCGCAGATCCCCCGCAGATCACATAGCGTCCGGAACCGGCGTCTCCTAGGCTCGTACGCAGGGCACCCGTATACGGACCCCTGCTTCGCCCAGGGAGGTCGTGCCCCACGGGGACGTTCCAGGAAGGGAGCCCGCCATGACCGTCGATCCCAGCGACCCCGACACGTTCGTGGACGACGACACCGAACAGGCGGAGGAGTTCGACGTCGAGGCCCCCGCGGCCGACACGGCCGAGCAGCACACCGCCGTCAGGCCCGACCGCGACGACCGGCTGACCGGCGCGAACCAGGACCGGGCCAACGAGGCCGATCTGATCGAACAGGCGCGCGTGGTCTCCACCGACGAGGACGACTACCGGTGACCGACCAGGTGACCGACCACCGGTGACCGAGGGCGGCACAGGGGGCCGCCGAACACGAACACAGGTACTACCGGGCACGAACGCAGGTACAGCCGGGCACGGTAGAGAGTGGCGTTGAGCAGGAGAGAGGCGGTTTCTTGCCCGTTCCGACCGGGTTTCAAACATTCTGCGCGACTTTCGCCACTGTCCGGTCCGTGAAATTCTGCGCTCGCACCGCGCACAGCAGGGTTACCGAAAAGTACGATGACGGCGCGGCGCACACCGCGTGTGGACGACATTGGGAGGCGGCGTGACAGCCATCGAGCAGACAGAGGCGGCACGCCCGCGGGGCACTCGCCTGCCGCGCCGTGCCCGACGGAACCAGCTACTGGGCGCCGCCCAGGAGGTTTTCGTCGCGCAGGGTTATCACGCTGCCGCGATGGACGACATCGCCGAGCGCGCCGGCGTCAGCAAGCCGGTGCTCTACCAGCACTTCCCGGGCAAGCTCGACCTGTACCTCGCCCTGCTGGACCAGCACTGCGAGTCACTGATCCAGGCGGTACGGCACGCACTCGCGTCGACGAACGACAACAAGCAGCGCGTCCGGGCCACGATGGACGCGTACTTCGCGTACGTCGAGGACGACGGCGGCGCGTTCCGCCTGGTCTTCGAGTCGGACCTGACGAACGAGCCGGCCGTGCGCGAGCGCGTCGACAAGGTCACGAACGAGTGCGCCGAGGCGATCTGCGAAGTCATCGCCGAGGACACCGGGCTCTCCCGCGCGGAGTCGATGCTGCTGGCCTCCGGCCTCGGCGGCCTCGCCCAGGTCGTGGCCCGTTCCTGGCTGCACAGCGACCGCAGCGTGCCGCGCGACCAGGCGGTGCAGCTGCTGACGTCCCTGGCCTGGCGCGGCATCGCCGGCTTCCCGCTGCACGGCACCGACCACCACTGAGGTGACGGGCGCGCGCGTGCGGCGTTACCGACCCGCACGCACGCGTGCCGGGCGTTTGTTCCCGCCCGCTGTTCGCTCCTGGCGTTCTTGGGCGGAGCGTGAAGGTCCCCTCACCGGGCTAATGTGTGCTGGGTACGGCGCGGAAGGTCGCGCACTTCACTGACCGTCGGAGGGACAAAGCCGTGGAGGTCAAGATCGGCGTGCAGCACGCGCCCCGCGAGATCGTTCTGGAGAGCGGTCAGAGTGCCGAGGAAGTAGAGCGGGCGGTGTCCGAGGCGCTGGCGGGCAAGTCGCAGCTGCTGAGCCTCGTGGACGAGCACGGCCGCAAGATCCTGGTCCCGGCCGACCGCCTCGCCTACGTGGAGCTCGGTGAGCCCGCTCCGCGCAAGGTGGGCTTCGGCGCGCTGTAGCAAGGCGCCGGCAGACAGGCGAGACGGGAGGGGGGGGGAGGGCACGCCCTTTGAGGAACTCCCCCCCCTTCCCC